>PKCY01000241.1 GCA_002862985.1 Haliea sp. | reverse complement strand
TTATCGATTATGCGTTTACTAAAGGCGCTATTTACCTTCGAGGGTGCACTGGATTACATCGCCTGGAAACTGGAGCGCCACTCTGACGAACCCATTGTTATTCCCGACAAGGTTAGGCGCGCGCCACTCATCCATATCTGGGCCTTTTCTTGGGGCTTGTATCGCCGAGGAATTTTCAAGTGAATACTGCTCAGTAGTGGGGACGGTGATCACCTTCCGAAGGACGATACGATCATAGAATTCACCCTGATAGAGTCTCCTGCCGGGCGGGTCTACTCTGCGAATGCCCCTTGGACGAACAGGGTCTAACGCTTCTGGGGCGTCGGCCTGCGGTAAGATGCGCGGGCTACGAAGTGGTTGAGACATTAGGGAACAGAATCGCAAATACCTAGCCTAAATGCAGCTTATCTTGCTGTTTTTATTAGGTTATTTGTTTTTTTATGCAAATCTATAGACACACATCGAGCCACTCGTGGGAAACAAAGTCTGCCGCTGCGCGCACCTCCACAACATCCCGGAGCACGTATTATTCACGCGGAAACGGAGACCCGCGAAATAGCAAAATAAGGTGCATTCCATTATAGTTTAAATCCCAACCAAGCCATGATGTGACCGCTCTCCTAACCCCATGAAAGCCTGCGTATTTATCCAAACCAACCACAAGCAAATTACCGGTGCCATCGTCGCCAAACATGCATTGCAACGCTACTCCACGAATAATGACAAGTTCGATGTGCAGATCATGGACAGCCGGGAATATCCATTTTTTGCCGGCCGTGAAGGCCAGGAATACCTCCGCGACGGGGTCAAGCGCATCTGGCTCAACGACGATCTACAATCGTTCACACCCACCCGGTTTATGCCGCCAAAGCTGATGGGTTTTGAGGGCCGGGCCGTCGTGATTGACCCTGATATCTTCGCCACTGCTGACATTTGGGAACTGCTCAGCCGCGACATGGAAGACAAGGCTATACTGTGTCGCATGCGGTCTGGACCCAAGGGCTTGATCGACAAATGCATGGCCAGCAGTGTCATGCTACTGGAGTGCTCCAGGCTCACCCACTGGGACGCCGAAAAGAAATTCGAAGCGATGTTTGATTTTACTCAGGACTATCAACCCTGGATCTGTCTCAAGGAAGAAGACCAGCAGTCCATCGGGTTCTTTGAAACCCAGTGGAATGACTTTGACAAATTCACCCTCGACACAAAGCTGCTGCACACGACAAGGCGCAAAACCCAACCTTGGAAAACCGGCCTGCCAACCGACTGGCGCCCGGCGGAGCGGTTTCGCCTGTTCCCACCCGCAGCCTGGGTAATGCGTGCACGGCGCAAGCTATTTGGGGAGTATGCGTTTTTGGGCAACTACAAGCAGCACCCGGACAGAAACCAGGAACAGTTCTTTTTTGGCCTGCTCAAAGAGTGCGTGAGTGAAGATAAAATCAGCGAAGCGTTTTTGCGCAAAGAAATGGAGCTGAATCATCTGCGCCACGACGCTCTGGACATTCTCAGTAATACACCGGACCTACCCTCAGCTCCGCAGCATCCACTCATCTGCCTGCAACAAGCCGCCTGACCGCCTGCGCGGAGCGCTGTAGCTCTTCCCGGGCAATCGCACCAACACTCTCTGTAGCCGCCGCGGTTAATCGCGCCTTCAACAACTCGGCCGCTGCCGGGATAGTTCCCGATGTGAGCCACCGGGCCCCCCCGGAACCTACCAATGCATCCTGAATGTTGCCAATATCGCGCCGCATCCTACGCGGAGCAAAGCGCATGGCCAGACGATGACTGAGGGGCTTGTAGCGATAGCCATGCTTCAGGGCCCACCAGGGCCGCGCGCCATCACCTACATCGAAAATATACAGTGGCCGACCCGTATTCACCGCCTCCCCCAGCATTGACATGGACTCCCCTGTGACCACAAAAGCATCTGCCAAGCCCAGCATACCGGAATAAGGGTTCTCGCCTACATCGCCCCAGCGATGACAAAAGCTGGGCGCTTTAAATTGCGCCAGCAAAGCCTGCGCTGCCACCTTTGGTGTGCGGGCGCTGTCGGTAGCCAGCAAGGAGCCACCCGAGGCAATGGCCAATTCATTGCACAGGGCACCGAGCGCCTTACCCTTGGCTCGAGTCATCACAAAGCGACCGCTGTCTCCCCCGACGAGCACTGCTATCCAGGGGCGCGGCAGATCCGCTACTCGAGTCTGCAGACGCTCACCGGCACATTTGAGGTCTGTTTCCGAAAGACGGTGAAGGGGCAAGCTGTTGTGCACAATATTAGGCTGCGGCGGCAAAAAGTACTGCGGGGTAGTGACTACCAGATCCCAAGCAGACAAAGGGGACCACGGGCGACCAATGTGCACCAAACGCGCCCTGCCCCCGGATTGGCATTGAATCCAGCGCGCTACGGGCTCGTTCCGCCGACCAGCGCTGATCACCATATCTGGCCAGGGCGCATTGAGAGGGCTGGACTGCGAGCGGTCAATACCGGCGAGCGTTACACCCAGACTCAGGTGGGTGAGTAACTCCCAGGGCTTCGCGCTTATACACTTTTCCTGGTAACCAAAACCTGATTCCTGGGCTAGTGCGAGCACCTGGGTGTTATCACCTGCCTTCTTTCCAAGCAGACACCATACTGTGATTTGATCCTCACCCACGCGCTTTCCTCGTCATCCCAGTTGCCGATTTTGGCGGCCACCCGGGGCGCCGCTCCAAAAATTGCCAAAGCCAGCCATTTGTGGATATCCGCGCTGGCGTTAAACTATCCCACAAATAACCCGCGAGAAGAAACAGTTTGAAGCCCACCGTCTTTATACACACTAATCACAAGCAGATGCTGGGTGCCGAGGTAAGCCGCTACTCGTTGCGCAAGCGCTCTGCTCACGCCGACAAATTCGACGTGAAGTTCATTGCCGTGAATGATTTCCCCTGCATGCTGGAGCGCGAGGGACAAGTTTACCGTCGGGATGGAGAAATGCGCCCCTGGTTGAATGACGACCTGCAATCTTTTACACCGCTGCGCTTCGTTCCACCACAACTAATGAACTACGAAGGCCGCGCAGTCATCATGGACCCTGATATTTTTGCCATTGGCGATATCTGGGACTTGCTACAACGTGATATGGAAGGCAAGGCGATCATGTGCCGACCAAAATCCGGGCGCAAGGGCCGCAAGGGTGCTTTTGCCAGTAGTGTGATGTTGCTGGACTGCGCCAAACTCAAACACTGGACGTTCGAAAAAAACTTCGCTGAAATGTTCAACCCGGTAACGCGGGATTACATGGATTGGGTATCGCTCAAACTGGAGGAACCTACAAGCATTGGTGCGCTTGAGTCCTACTGGAACGACTTCGATAATCTCACTGACGAAACCAAATTGTTACATAACACAAAGCGTAAAACCCAGCCCTGGAAAACCGGACTGAAGATCGACTATCGTCCCGCCGACACCTTCCAACTGTTTCCGCCCAGGCACTGGCTGCGCCGTGCCCGCCGAGCGCTGTTTGGCGACTACAAATTCGCCGGCACGTACGCGGAACATCCCGACCCGAGGCAGGAAGCGTTCTTTTTTGAGTTGGTGCGGGAGGGGCTTCGCGATGGCGAATTTACTGAAGCGCAGCTTAAGCATGAAATTGCTCAGGGGCATTTGCGAAAGGATGCGTTGGCGTTAGCTGGAGCCTGAAGAGCGAATACTTTCTATTTTTGAGCGATCAGGGTTCGCCCCTTCGGGTGCGTCGCCCAACGGCACATTAAAACTAGCGGAAACCAGATCAAACTTGAGAGTAGTAAACCGCCGAGCAACCCAGCGGAAGGTAAATGAGACTTACTGGTAATTGAACAGGGGGTCCAGGGTCTCTGCCAGCTTGTGGTCGATAGCCGCCACCTCCTCATCAGTAAAGTAATCCCGATACCCTCCCACTTTTGCGCGACGCACTTTATAGCTGTTCGGATTGTCCTTATCGCGCGGCATCATACGCCCACCGGCAAAGCGAAACTGCTCTTTGCCTTCCATTTTCTTCATATTCTCATAGGAAGAATATTCTACAGCAGCGTCCACATGAGCATTCGTAGCCTCGACCCGCATGAAGTCCAGCATCTTGCGAAGCTCTTCGTGCGGCCGCGCTCGCAAATCTTCATAACGCACGAGGTGGAAGTTTTTCACCTTGCTCGCTTCCCCCGCCCACAAATTAAGGTAATCCGATACCGCCTGCAAGCTGCCACCATTATCTCCCATTACAAAATCGAACACGCTGATGTCGGTACCCATGGGGGGATAGTTATTGATAGCGACCTTGGTGGACTTGATTCGAAACTTCCATTGAAAGTACTGTGACACCGCGACATCGCGTGGGTCGCGCACCAGCAGTATCACACGCTTGTTGTAGAAGGGTTCTTTGCTGTGAAAGTCACCGGTAAAATCTTTGATGTAATTGTCGTGGGTAAAAAAAGTTTTCGGGACAGCGTGATTAAAGTTGTGGAAGTTATCGAAGCCCAGGATCGCATTCTCGGGAAGTTTATACATCACACGAAACAAGTGTGAGATCATAACTCGCAGCCAAGTGCGCCCGCTTTTTCCGAAAGACACCACAACGATGTCTGCAGCCTGCAACTTTTCGAACTGCTCTACGCCGCGCAATTTTCGCTCTGCGGCAAGAATCTCTGCCTCGGGCCGGCCACGCATACGCCAATGCAACCTTCGCCGCGAGAGCTTCTTGCGTCCGGTCTGTACCGCCTGACGCAAATTCTGAAAAGCCATTTTCACGGCTGACCACCCCCGTATCCGAATAGCGGGTCCAGCTGGGCAACCATTTGGTCGAGCTGCGCACACTGTTCATCGGTAAAGTGGTCCCGGTAGCCGCCGACTTTGGCTTTGCGTACCTTGAATGACTGTGGATTGTCTTTGTCGCCGGGCTTCACGCGAGCGCCACTGCCTTTAAAAAATTTGTCCTGCTCCATCTTTTTCATGTTGTCATAGGCTGCAAAATCTACAGCCTCCTGTAACTGCTCTGCCTTTAACTGCGTTCCGGTAAAGGCCATAATTTTCCCCAGCACATCACCGGGGTCGCTGCGCATATCCTCATAACGGACTATCAATATATCTTTCAGCTCAGGGATGGCCTGCGCCCAGCCATTAAAGTAATCGACGATACGAGGCACACCCACTTCCTTATCGAGCACAAAGTCCCAGATATCGATATCCGCCCCATGGGGTGGGTAGCCGTTGATAAATTTTTTGTTTGGCCGCATACGGAACTGCCATTGGAAAAACTGTGACACTGCCACATCGCGCGGATCACGCACCAATAATACAATACGCTTGCCCCTGAAGTGCCTTTTCGAGTGAGGGTCTCCGGTGTAATCGCGCAGATAGTTATTGTGGGTAAAGAAAACGGCGGGGAGCCGCGAGTCGAGCTGTTTCAGGTTGTCAAAGTCGAGAAGTTCACTGGGATTCAGCCCGCCTTTAAGCTGATACGCCCGAGACAACATCACCCGCAGCCAGGTCCTGCCAGACTTACCCCAACTCATGAGAACCCAGTCACTGCGTTGCAGCTTCCTGAATTCTTCACGGCCGCGCAGCCACCGCTCAACCTTCTTGCGGCGCACTGCGGGCAACCAGAAGCAGAGCAGCAATATGATGTGGCGTACAACGACCAGTGCCTTGTCGGCCATGTGCGGAATAGTCCTCGACAACACATTGAAAAGGCAGAGAATAATACCGTATAACACTATTTGCCGCACTACGGAGCAAGCCTCCATTTACCGCACTATTAACATCCTCAGTCCTCGCGCTGCCTTGCCGGCCTCACGAGGAGCGTAATAGAATGCGCGCATGTCACTGATCAATATCAATGCCTTGCGCACCGCGGCGCTGCATTCCGACCCTTTCGACTACATGGTGGTGCCGGGCTTTCTTGGCGCCGAGGCACTCGCGCGGGTCAATAGCGACTACCCCGGTATAGAAAGCGCAGCCAATCACACCTTGGAAAGTCTTTCTTACGGGGTCGCCTTTGCGGCGCTGATGGAGGAATTGCGCGGTCCCGATGTCGCCGCCGCACTGGGCGAAAAGTTTGATATGGAGCTGGCTTCGCTGCCAACTACAGTCACCATACGAAAATTTTGCGAGCGCACTGACGGCAATATTCACACCGATCACAAAAGCAAAGTGATCACCATGCTGCTCTACTTCAACGAACAATGGGATCATGAAGAGGGCCAACTACGACTTCTGCGCTCCAAGGACGATATCCAGAATTATGCTGCGCAGGTTTCTCCTCTAGGAGGCACATTATTGGCCTTCAGGCGCACCGATCATTCCTGGCACGGACACACACGCTTCGTGGGTGAGCGTCGAATGGTGCAGGTGAACTACCTCGATCAAAGCCCCCTGGCCATCGCCGCACAGCGTATCAGCCGTTTCGGTACGCACTTCATGAAGAACGTATTGAGAATGCGCTGAGAAGCACATCTGAAACTTACAAAGTTGCGTTTACACATTCCTGAAAATATAGCTCGATGGAAGACGCTGGTCCGTTTTAAAAAAGAGGCGTGAATATACAGTAATGAAAAAACGCGTAGTGATCGCAGGTTTCGGCGATACCGGTCTGTTAGTAGCGATCAACCTGGGAAAAGACTTTGACATTCTCGGCATTAGTCCAAAGCCCTGCCTGGTAAGTGGACAGGAGCTGGGTATGCGACTGACTCAACCCCAGGTCTGGAAGCAGGATTATCTGATGCCCTTTCAGCGCTATAAAAAACTGGACGTGGTACGGACTTTACATGGGGTGGTCACCGCGATTGATCCCGATCATTCCTGTGTCACGGTAAAATTGCACGACGAGACGGAAAGACAAGAACACTACGACGCTCTGGTAATTTCATCGGGTGTCACCAATGGCTTCTGGCGTGACAACGCGGTAGAAGATGTCGATGAGATTCACCACAAAATCGACAGTGCCTCGACGCAATTACTGCAGGCAAAATCAGTTGCAATTATTGGCGGCGGTGCAACTGGTGCCAGTGTGTCGGCCAATCTTGCAGCGCGCTACCCGGAAAAATCGGTGCACTTTTTTTTCAGCGGGCCGCAGGCACTGCCTGGCTATCACCCCAAGACTCGCGCTCGTGCCGAGCAACACTTGCAACAAGCCGGGGTAATTTTACACCCCAATCATCGTGCGATAATACCGGATGGTTTTCAATGCGACCGCTTCACATCGGACGACTTGGCCTTTTCAAGTGGGCAAGAAGACTTCGAGGCCGACCTCACATTGTGGGCAATCGGTAAGCTGATCCCAAACAACGACTTTATTCCCTCTGCCATGCTTAACCAAGATGGCTTTGTAAATGCCGACGAGTATTTACGGGTAACCGGCTATGACAACATCTTCACAGTGGGCGATATTGCCTCCTCCGACCCCAATCGCAGTTCAGCGCGCAATTGGGGTTATCGCTTGCTCGGTCACAATATTCGCGCCTTCCTGGAAGGCAGGAAAACGGATATGAAACACTATGAGCCTCCTCCCTATCGCTGGGGTTCGATCTTCGGCGTGCAGGACGATGGTATGCGAGTGTTCCAGCCCGATGGCAGCAGTTTTCGATTTCCCCATTGGACAATCCGCGCTCTGCTGTTTCCGCTGGCGGTCCGAAAAATGATTTACCAAGGTGTGCGTAAAACTTAGTGTCCGACGCAAGCTAACCGCCCCGCGAGAGAATGGGTTCGGACCTCGACCACCTGACCCCGGGAATAAGAGTGCTCTGCTAAAAAAGCGCCTCAACACGTTTTACTACTGCACCCACATCATCTGGCAATTGTGTTTCCGGTTGACTAAAGGGCTGTCCTGACCAGACAGCGAGACCTTTTTCAACCAGCAATCGATGAAATGCTACAAAATCACGGGTGGCGCACAATACGTTGAACACATCAATGTAATACACGACTCTGGCAATACGGTGGCGCCAAACATCAGCGGCCGAATCTTGTTTCGGGTTGAACAACCAATGCGCCAGTGAGCGCCGCTTCTGGTCGATTCTGCCCAGCCACCCCCCCGGCAGGGGGAAAATCGCCAGTGGCTTATGCAGGTAAATGACCTCTACCATCATGGACACGCTGTCGGCGGTAACAATGAAGCCATCAGCACTACCCAACAGTGCGCGATAGGGGTTTTCTTCAGCATCGGCAGACCACTCGTAAAATACTGCCTGCGAAGGCAACTCCCGGCGCAGGACATCTACCACTTCAGGGGTAGTGCGCCGGCTAGTGGTCACATAAGGCGTGCCGCCCAGATCGTCGACAATCCATCGCGCCGTCGCCACCAGATCATCAGCCACCGAGCGATTCATTATGAAAGGATTGGTCTCACCCCCGACCAGTAGTGCGATCAAGGGTTTTTCCAAAGCGGCAAAACGCGTCTTCCAAGCCAATGCCTCGGAGGAGACATCCTCAGGCTGAACCCGCATTAGTGGTAGGGTCGTGGGCAGGAAATTGTGCATGGGGGGCATTTGGTTTTCGGCACTGGCAATCACTAAAGAAAAATCGAGCATATGGCCAGAGGGCTTGCCCACCAACACGATTTTAGTTTTATTGCCAGACTGCTTGCGCACCCATAGAGCCACCATAGAGGGACGACGGCCCACAGTGAGAATCAGGTCTGGCCACGGGCCTTCGAGCGAATCGCTCTGGCTAAGATCGAGGTGATCCAAGGAGGGTCTGTAGCGCGGTTTGCCCAAAACGTACTCCGGGCGCATGTGCACGTATTTCTGTTCCACCGGCCAGGCCAGGGCATCGACAATAGTATCTACCTGCCCATTGTCGCCTCGCTTGTCACTGAGAATCACCCAGATACGAGGAATCACTATCAGGCGTCCGCGCCGTCCTGGCAGTAATCCAGTTCCGGTAAAATAGTGTCACGAACGAGGGCCTCGAGTTCGGCCACTTGATGCGCCTCAAAATCTTCGCGATAGCCACCAACCTTGCCACGCCGAACTTTAAAGGTGCTAGGATCCTCTCTGTTGACCAGCTTCATGCCGCCCTGACTGAACGTACCGCTGGTTTCCAGTTTCTGCAAATTCTCAAATGACCCCCACTCTACTGCAGCACGAATCTCCTCATCGCTGAATTGCTCGCCCATTAGCTGCATAACTTTCTGCAGTGTCAGCACAGGCTCGGCACGTAAGTCTTCATAGCGGACTAGCATGCCCTGCTCCAGCGCCTGCACGTTACGCACCCAGGTATTTTGATATTCAATTAAACTGGGGAGCCCGATATCCGAATGGCGCACGAACTCCCACATTTGCACAGTGCGTCGGTCGATAGGGTTAGCAATGGAGTGATTGATCAGTTCTTGCTTGGCGCGAGACTGTCGCTTGGTGAATTGATGGAACCAGGACACCGCGATGTCGATAGGGTTTCGTGAGAGGAACAGAACAGGTTTATGCCGCACAGGGTTGTCAGCAGCGCCTGCGGCAAGCAGCTTTCCAACCTCACCCTCGTAGCTGTAATAGGCGTTGGTCGCCGCCAGACGAGGAATTTCCGGGATCTTGCGAGCAAACTCATCCGTATTGATAAGCTTTGACTCAGGCAGGTCGTAGCGCAGCTGGTACAAACGCGAGATCATCGCTTTAAGCCAGGTATTCCCACTCTTCGGATGCCCGATAATCAAAAAGTTAGCGCGCTGCGCCTTGGCCATCTCTAGCCCGGCCAAATGCTTGCGACGCAGAGAAACCCGCAGACCTGCCGGTAGTGGTTGTGTTGGAATGAGAATCAGCGCTTTCTTAACGCCATCACTCAGGTTTAACATTGACTTGGTTACTCACAGGGGGTGAGACTGCGTTCGCGAAGGGTCCGATTATGCTTGAAGCGGGCTAAAATAACCAGATATTGGGCGCTTGCTACTGTTTGAGATTTTCCCTGTATGGCTGGAGACTTAGGGAGGGCAGGCCCTGCACCCCTCGATGGGACCATCTGACGACAGGGAAGGCCCACCCCGCGTTATCGCGTGAGTCGCCACATGGTGCCTGCCGCGCTCATTGGGTATGTGCCTTGCTAGCGCGCCCGTGACCCCGTCAGCGGTTGCACGCTACATGCTCCGCCACTCTGCTCTATTTCACACTGAGTCATTTCCAACGCTTCATGTACAATAACCATTAATCTACTCAGGACCCCTACCCTTTGATTCTCGACCGCCACATCAGCTTGGAAATCATTCGGCCTTTCGTCACCGGCCTGGGCTTACTGGTGATTATTTTCATCGGCTTCTCCGCCGCGCGGCAACTATCTCTGGCAGCCGACGGACAACTCGATATGCTCACGGCTTTCAAACTGGTCGGCCTCAATACCCTAATCACACTGGAAATCCTGCTTCCCTCGGCATTTTTCTTTTCAGTTTTAGCCGCCATCGGTCGCCTTTATCGCGACTCCGAAATGAGCGCGTTCTACGCCGCCGGCGTAAGCCGCGCCCGCATTCTCGAAGCGGTGCTCAAGCTGGCCCTGGTCATTGCCATCGTGACAGGGTTTCTGTCCATGCTGGGACGACCCTGGGCATTTCGCACCAGCTACGAACTGGAGTCACAGGCCGCAGCAGAATTTGATCTAAAAAAAATGTCTGCTGGCGAGTTCGTCAATATGGATGGCAGTGACTACACCTTTATCGCCGGCGACGTAGACCTGGAACAGGGCCTGCATAAGAATGTTTTTCTGCAGAAAAATTACGACCGGAAGGGGCGCTCGGAGATCATCGTTGCAGAAGCTGCGGCCATGCCCACACTCAATCCGGATCAGGCTACGCGCGCCACTTTTTACCGCGGTTATAACTATCTGCTGGACAATAACAAAGGGCAGGACATGACGTTAAAGTTCAATGAGCTGGTCGTTCAACTACCCAACGAAGAGGCTCAGGAGAAATATCGGCGCAAAGCAGAAACCACGTTGAATCTTTCACAATCCAGTGACCCCAAAGACATCGCCGAATATCAGTGGCGTATTACCACCCCCATAGGCGCCGTGCTGCTGGCACTGATCGCAGTACCACTGTCTCGGTCCGCACCTCGTGAATCTCGCTTTCGCAATGTCTCTATTGCCGTGCTTGCGTATATATTGTTGTTCAGCATGGTCAGTGTGCTGCGTACTTTGATTGAACAGGGCAAGCTCGGTTCCATTCCCGGCCTATGGAGTGCCTATGCTCTTCAGGCGTTGGTATTGCTGGTACTGGTAACCCAACCAAGACTGCGGCGGCAATGATTTTAGAGCGCTACATAGGTGTTAGCCTCATAAAAGGCTGGCTGTTGGTATTGGCAATATTGGGCGCAGTGTTTGGCCTGATCAGCTTTACAGAGGAGTTGGGCCGCATAGAAGATGGCTATCAGATTCTCGATGTGGTCCGCTATACATTGCTCAGTTTACCGAACCAGCTGGTGAGCCTGGCCCCGGTAATAGCGCTGCTTGGTAGCATAGTCGCCTTGGCTAATCTGGATCGCCACAACGAACTCACCATCATCAGCTGCACAGGCTTCCCACCGGTAAAACTGCTGCGCGCCATTGCTATACCTACAATCTTACTGATGGCTGGCCTGTGGGTGAGTATGGAGTACATCACCCCAAAGCTGCAACAGTCAGCAGCGTCGGAACGGCAAAATTTACGCGATGGCAGTAACACCTGGCTTCCCGGCGGCGGCGTTTGGTCAACCGATGGGCGCCGCTACATTCACATACGAAGAATGTACAAAGACAACATACCGGGCTGGATCAGCCTCTTTGAATTCGACAAATCCAGGCAACTGATTCGCGCGGTGCGCGCGGATACAGCGCAGGTTAACGAAGACAGAAGTTGGATATTCGAAAAGGTCCGGGAAAAAAAGCGGGTGCGGGGCAAATTTGAGACGCATGACTATCAGGAGCTGGAAGTCGAAAATTTGTGGTCCAGTGACGAACTCCCCACTCTCTCCCTGCACTGGGACAACATGAATCTCTCTGTCCTCTACCGATACAGTCAGTACTTGGCGAGCAACGGCCAGCCAATGGAAAAATATCTCAACACGTTCTGGCAAAAACTCCTGATGCCATTAACGGTTTGCGCCATGGTCTTGCTGGCTACTCCAATCAGTGCCAGCATCACCGCCGGCCGGGATCGCAGTTTTGGCATCAATATCGGCATTGGGGCCATGGTGGGTATATTCTTTTATCTGGGCACACAGATCATTTTTTCGTTGGGGCAACTATTGCAATGGAGCATGCCGGTGGTAGCCGCATTACCGGCAGTAATCATTCTAAGTTGCGCACTGTTATTATTGCGCCGCATGCGCTGGTAAGGTTTCTTATGCTCTTTCACTACATTAGTACTGAGACCCATTGGGTTGTCTCCAATGCCTGGAAAGGGGGGCCCACCAGGTGCGCCTGATGCTCAGCTTTTTCCGCGCCTATCCTTGGCAAACAGCTTTTATGCTGTTGGCCTTATTACTATCGGGCATTGCCGAGGGCGTTGGCCTGTCTGCGCTCTTGCCACTGTTAAATATTGCGCTGGGATCCGAGGCGGCCGGTCTAGTGCCGGGCGCATTCAACGGCGAGCAGAGCGAGTTTGAACGCTTTGTGCTGGACACTCTGGCAAGCGTTGGGATTGCACCTACCCTGGGCAATATGCTCGGAATTATTCTCGCCGGTGTTGCCTTTAAAAGTGTGTTCCTGCTGATAGGTCAGCGTCAGGTAGGCTATACCGCAGCTCAGGTTAGCACCGATCTGCGCCTGCAGTTTCTGCGGGTAGTGATGCGCAGCAAGTGGGAATATTTTTTACACCAACCCGTGGGTAAACTCACCAATGCACTTGCCTCAGAAGCACAACGCGCGGCTGACGCTTTTGTCAACGGCGCCACGGCCATCACCTACTTCATTCAAGCACTGGTCTATGGCTCCATCGCCTTCGCCCTGTCCTGGAGCGCTTCTCTAGCCGGAATTGGCGCGGGTATCATCGTCATTGGTCTGTCGCACTTTCTAGTGAGGATTACGCGCAAGGCCGGTAGAAAGCAAACCCTGCTGATGACTTCGCTGATGTCCAACCTAACCGATACACTGCAATCGGTTAAGCCGCTGAAGGCCATGGCTCGAGAGCATCTGGCCGATCAGGTGCTGGCGCATGACACCAATCGTCTAAACAGGGCGTTGCGTCGCCAGGTGATGAGTGGAGCACTTCTGAACTCTGGCCAGGAGCTCATGTTTACCGGTTTTATCTGCCTGGGGATCTACATGGCGCTCGAACAGTTCAGTATGGCCTTGCCCACCGTTATGGTGTTGGTAGTCGCCCTGGGACGGGGCTTTTCATTTTTTGGCAAAGTGCAGAAGCAATATCAAAAGCTGGCCCAGAGCGAGAGCGCCTTCTGGTCTCTAACCGACGCCATTGAAGCGGCTACTTCAGCGGAGGAGCATCTGGGCGGATCCGACGTACCGCATTTTCAGAATTCAATTACGTTCGAGGATGTGAGCTTTGAGTATGACAAGCATCAGGTCTTTGAACATCTCTCCCTTACGCTTCAGGCCGGCTCACTGACCACGCTAATTGGGCCCTCAGGCTCGGGAAAGACAACCATCGTGGATTTAACTATGGGCCTGTTACAACCCACTCATGGAAGAATCCTGTTGGATGGCATTCCGCTCAAAGACACCAAACTCAGACTTTGGCGCGACATGATCGGCTACGTGCCCCAGGACACAATACTGCTGCACAACACCATTTTGCATAACGTCACCCTGGGCGATCCCGCGCTGAACATCGACGACGCGGAACAGGCACTGCGAGCAGCGCAAGCTTGGGATTTCGTTTCACAGATGCCCGAGGGAATGGACACCATGGTCGGCGAGCGCGGCGGGAAACTCTCCGGCGGCCAACGGCAGCGTATCGTGATTGCGCGTGCACTGGTTAACCAGCCAAAACTACTCATCCTTGATGAAGCCACCAGCGCCCTGGATCAGGACAGTGAAGAAGCTGTCTGTCAGACGATGGTTGCGCTTAAAGGACAACTCACCATCCTGGCCATCTCTCACAACCGCGCAATGGTGCGCGCGGCAGACCATGTGTATCAAATGGCCAATGGCCGCGCCGAGCGGCTCAACGCCGAGAGTCACTCAGA
Organism: Haliea sp.; assembly: GCA_002862985.1. Lineage (GTDB taxonomy): Bacteria > Pseudomonadota > Gammaproteobacteria > Pseudomonadales > Halieaceae > Marimicrobium. The sequence goes on along the minus strand of PKCY01000241.1, from coordinate 4,491 downwards.
CCTCAGCAAATAGTTTCTGCACCGCTGCCACCGCTTGTTGCATATCGGTCCCTGCCGGTAAACGCGCATCTACCAACACTTCGTCCATCCAGACCACGTAACCGGCGTCGTGTAGTTTTTCGTGAACCAGGGTGATATCCCGACTCAGAGGACGCCATAACCAGCGCAGCAACAATGCATAGAGCGCACCGCCCAGGCGAAAGTCTCGATTGCCTTTATCCTGGGAATCACGCATGCCTCCCAGATCGAAAACCATGACCGGTTTGCCGGTCGCGCAGGCCTCTGAGAGCATGGCGATACTGTCTCCGGTCACAATAAAGCGGTCTGCCAGCGCCAATATTCCCAGGTATGGATTAGCCGGGTCTTCGCTTTTGAAGCGATAAAGATAGCTCGGCGCGGTAATGGCAGACTGTAACGCGTCCATTACCGTGGCGCCTGTGCGCGAACTTGTCGATACCAGCAACGAGCCGCCTTGCGCCCGGGCGAGTCGTGAGGACTCCCGACCCAAACGCTCTGCAGCCTTCGGCCCCAGAGTAAAAGGGCCGCTATCGCCGCCGACGATGACAGCAAAATGCGGGCGCGGCAGGTCGGTAAATGTGGCCCCCCACTCTGCTCGGGCCTCGGCGAGTCGCTGTGGTGTCACACTGTGCAGCGTGAGCATATTGTTGAGGACATTCGCCTGCGCCGGCACGCGGTACTGCGGGGTGGTAATAACCAGATCAAAGGTATCCAGTGCGGCCCAGGGGCGACCGACATGCACGTAGCGCGTCTTCCCCTTTGACTGCGAGCGAATCCAGCGGCACACCGGTTCATTGCGCACACCGCTACTTATCACCAGATCCGGCCAGGGGGCGCGCAATTGAGCCCGGGATTCAACCTTGATGCCACGCAGGGTGGACAGTCCCAGTAAATGAGGCAAGAACATTGGCGTGCGATAGCGCAACACTTTGGTTTCGCAGGGCCAGCCCAGCGCATTGACAAGCGCTCTCACTTGACCGCGCTCGCCCGCGCGGTAGGCGTCTATCAACCAAATCACTGGCATTACCATTCTTCCATGGGTATAGTTTCAGCGTTTGAAATTAGCGACTTAGCCTCGTTGACGCAAGGGCGGCTTTAACATGACCGACTACCAAGAATACCTAGAGTTCCTCTACAGCGCCGTCGAAGCACAGAACAAAAAGCATATCGAGCTGTCTGAAAGTACGTCCCTGGTCGCTGATCTGGGGCTAAGCTCCCTAGAGGTGATGGAATTTATCGAGAAGATCGAGGATCACTTCGACATCTCAATTCCGTTAAACATTTTACCGGACGTAAACACTATCGGCGACCTTGCAACCAAGGTCAGGGAACTCAACCTCTAAAAACGCTATTACGCAACTATCGCCACGCGAATCACGAGTAAGAAAACTCCTATGCTGTTTGACAAATTCCAGACCATGGCCGGTTTCCAGGCCGAACTCGCCGAGCGCAAGGTCGAACCCTTTGGCGCCGTCACCGAAAAAATCCTCTCCGCCACCGAAGGCGTAGTACAAGGCCGGAACGTTATTCTAGCTGGCACCAACAACTATCTGGGTCTATCGTTTGATCCGCGCTGTATCAAAGCGGCCCAGGACGCGGCCGCGCGCTGGGGAACCGGCACTACCGGGTCGCGGCTGGCCAACGGCTCTTTCACCGAGCACCAGGCACTGGAGACGGAAATTGCCCAGTTTTACGGCAAAGATCACGCCATTGTTTTTTCCACCGGCTATACCGCCACCATGGGCATGTGCGCCACGCTGGCCGGCCCGGGGGATGTGATTCTGCTCGATGCCGACAGCCACGCCAGCATCTACACCGGCGTTAAGCTCAGTGGCGCGGAGATTATTCGCTATAAGCACAACAACCCCGAAGATCTCGCTAAGCGACTTCGTCGTCTCGGCGATCGCGCAAATCAGACGCTGATTATCGCCGAAGGTATTTATTCCATGTTGGGCGACGTGGCTCCGCTGCAGGAGATTGCGGCGGTAAAACGCGAGTACGGCGGCTATCTTTTTCTTGATGAAGCGCACTCAATGGGCGTACTGGGAGAAACAGGTCGCGGGGCGGCACAAGCCGCGGGGGTAGAAGCGGATGTCGATTTCTTTGCCGGAACATTCAGCAAGAGTCTGGGCGCGGTCGGAGGGTTTTGCGTTAGCTCACACCCCGAGCTGGAGGCGATTCGCTTTTGCATCAGCTCCTACATTTTTACTGCTTCTTCCTCACCCTCGATTATAGCCTCTACACGGGAGGCGTTGCGTATCATCACCGCCGAGCCGCAGTTACGCGAGCGACTTTGGGAGAATGCAAACCGCCTCTACGATGGACTCAAATCCCTCGGCCTGCCTGTTGGCCCCTCCGCCAGCCCGGTGGTAGCCGTGGAAATGGAAAATCGCTCGCGCACCATTGATTGCTGGAAGGCTTTGATGGAGGCCGGTGTGTACGTCAATCTGGTCATCCCTCCGGCCTCACCTTCAACCAATTTCCTACTGCGCAACAGCGTCAGTGCCGCACATACCAGCGCGCAGATTGACACCATCATCGCCGCCTACGCCAGCCTCAAAACCACCGGCCTTATTACCTCAACTCAGGCCGCCTAGTGGACAAGATACTCATCACCGGCAATGGGCCATTGCAAGGTGAAGTCAGTGTCGCAGGTGCAAAAAATGCGGCCCTGCCTATAATTGCCGCCTCAATGCTCAGTGCCGACCCCTTGCACATCAGCAATGTACCGGGCGTACGCGACATCAACACCGTACTGCAGTTGATGTCCTTGCTGGGAGCTACCGTAGAGCGTTCAGGCACCGACTTGTCGATCGACTGTGCCAAGGTGAGTTCGGTGCACGTCCCCTACGAACACGTGAAAACGATTCGCGCTTCAATACTATTACTGGGGCCGCTGCTAGCCCGCTTCGGCGAGGCGGATGTGTCGCTGCCTGGTGGCTGTGCGATTGGCACTCGCCCCGTCAACGAACATATTGCCGGCCTCGAGGCAATGGGCGCGGATATTCAGATCGAAGGGGGCTATATCAAAGCCAAGGCAGATCGCCTGTGCGGCGCCCACTTTACACTTGATGTGCCATCGGTAACGGCAACGGAAAACCTATTGATGGCCGCCGCCCTGGCGGATGGCGTAACCAAACTTGAAAACTGTGCGCTGGAACCGGAAATAGCTGACCTGACGGGGTTACTCACCTCGATGGGCGCAATAATTAGCGGTGCAGGTACGGGCACAATTACCATCGAAGGCGTGAAGCAATTGCACGGCGCTACCCACAAAGTGCCCCCGGACCGCATCGAAACGGGTACATTTTTGGCAGCCGCTGCCGCGACGCGCGGAGATATCCGGGTACTGAATACAAATCCCGATTTTCTTCACCATGTACTGGGTAAACTGGAACAGGCCGGCGCCAGACTGCAACTCGGTCCCGACTGGATTCAAATCGATACCGGTGGCAAACGTTGCCAGGCGGTGAATATACACACGGCCCCTCACCCCGCTTTCCCCACCGACATGCAAGCCCAGTTTATGGCACTCAATGCGGTGGCCGAAGGTTCATCTACCGTGGTCGAGAACATTTTCGAAAACCGTTTCATGCACGTCGCCGAACTCCAGCGCATGGGAGCGGATATTGAATTACAAGGCCACACTGCCATTGTGCAGGGTCGCGAGCGACTGCAAGGCGCACCGGTTATGGCAACAGACTTACGCGCCTCCGCTTCATTGATCATTGCGGCACTCGCCGCTGACGGTGAAACCACTATCGACCGTGTCTATCACCTCGATCGCGGTTACGCGAATATCGATACCAAGCTGGCTGATCTGGGCGCAAAAATTACGCGCGTCTAGGTGGAACGGCGTTCGCTTAAAGCGCTAGACGAAAGACCCTTGGACACACTTGTCCGGGCGGCAAGGTCTGGATGTTACAATGGCCCGCTGAAGAGGACGCTCAAACCATGTCGCAGCATTTCGCCCAGTTATCCGATCCCCACCTGAGTGGATTGGAGGATATAAATCCCGCGGACCTCTTCAATAAACGAGCACTGGGCTACCTTTCCTGGCGTCGCAAACGTCGTTTCGAGCACCGTCGCGAGGTGCTCGACGCACTGCAGCTCGACCTCGAGCATAACGCGCCCGAACAGTTACTGATAACCGGCGACCTGACCCATATCGGACTGCCGCTAGAGTTCGAGCAGGCCCGCGACTGGCTGCAACAAATGGGTGATCCGTCACAGGTTGCTCTGGTTCCGGGCAACCACGATGCCTGCGTGGCGGCGCCATGTCAAGCTCGAGCTCAGGCTCCGGCTCGGGGATGAGCAACTCTGACCTCGCGGCCAAGGCGGAGGCGCACTACACGTGAGTAGCCGATGGGTGGATCGACTGGGGTTGGCCGAGATCTTTCTTGGTTTGGTTTGGTTGACCCCGCCGCCGAAGCCGACGCCGCCGGTGCCGCCGCCGCCGAGCACCGCCGCGCT
>PKCY01000223.1 GCA_002862985.1 Haliea sp. | reverse complement strand
GCTTTGCATTTCTGAAGCTGGAAATTTTCCCAAGGAGCCATCGCCATCGCGCTATCCTCTTTGGCATCAGATAAACGATAAGCTTCATGGTCCTCAGAAAACGACAAGCGATGAGAAACTATTTGCTCGGGATGCAGGCGGCGCGTAAGAATCAAGTCTGTAATAGTGTTCATGTAGTCAAAATAGCCGACACCAATACGAAAAGTGATACTCTCCAAGGAGGATTACGGGATTTGGATAAAGTGTTATGAGTGAAATAGTTGAGAGTAAGCCGTCACTGGCCAATGTCATTAAAGTTGATGTAATTATAGTTGGCGCAGGCCTGTCGGGAATTTCAGCCGCTTATCACTTACAGAAACATTGCCCGCAAAAAACTTATCTGATCCTGGAAGGTAGAGATGCCATTGGCGGAACATGGGATTTTTTTCGGTATCCTGGAGTGCGATCAGATTCCGATATGTATACCTTGGGCTATTCCTTTGAGCCCTGGGGCGGAGGAAAAATGTTTTCCGATGGTCCGGCTATTAGTGATTATGTAAAAAAAACTGCTAGTAAATATAAAATTACGGAAAATATTAAATTTAATAGCAAGGTTGAGCGCGCGAGTTGGTCAAGCGTTGAATCGAAGTGGACAATTGAAGTTGATACTCCCGATTCAGAAGCGCCGCTCTATTACAGTTGCGATTTTGTGTTTAGCTGCAGTGGCTATTATGATTATGAGCAGGCGCACCAGCCAGAGTTTAAAAATCGCGAAGACTTCGAGGGCGAGTTTATTCACCCACAATTTTGGCCTGAAGGATTGGTTTATAAGGACAAAGAAGTCATTGTTATCGGTAGTGGCGCAACGGCAGTGACGCTTTTGCCCGCGATGGCCGGGTCTACCAAACACATCACTATGTTGCAGCGTTCACCTACCTATATTTTGCCAGCTCCCGATGCCGACTTTGTCGCAAAATACATCGGGCCTTTTCTTCCCAAAAAGGTATTGCATGCCATAAATCGCTGGAAATACATTACGTTGGTGACATGGGTCTTAAAGATCAGTAAGTGGAAGCCTGCTTTTGTAAGAAAGGCGCTGCGGTCTGCGGCACGGAAGACACTAGGTAATGACTACGATATTGATAAACATTTCAAACCAAGCTATCAACCATGGGATCAGCGACTTTGTGCAGATCCCGATGGCCTTTTTTATCAATCGATTGCCGATGGAGATGCGTCAGTGGTGACCGACCGCATTGAAGAATTTACCAAGACAGGGATTAAACTTGAATCAGGTGAGACACTCAATGCAGATATTATTGTGTCTGCAACCGGGCTCCAATTGGTTTCACTCGGAGGAATAGATTTTAGTGTTGACGGTAAACCTTTTTTGGTAGCCGAGTCCTTTAGTTACAAAGGCATGATGTTTAGTGGTTTACCTAATCTGGTGCAGTGTTTTGGTTATGCCCAAGCGGGTTCCTATACCCTGAAAGTAGATTTAACCTGTCAGTATGCCTGTCGACTGATCAATACGATGGATAAAAAACAATTTGATTATTGTGTGCCAGAAAACGATAACCCGGATTTGGAAGAAGAAGATTTTTTGGCCGTTCTCTCCTCTGGATACGTTCAGCGAGCCGCACATCTATTTCCAAAAGTTGGAGTAAAAGCACCGTGGAAGCGTAACGAAAACTATTTTCTTGATCTGTTTGAAACGCGTTTTAGCTCGATTGAAGATGAAGAATTGACTTTCTATTGTGCAGGTAACAAAGGATAGGAAAAATAGAAGGGCTGTTGTGAGCAGGCCGCCTCATGAACAAGAGGTACATGAAAGAAAACCTTCGCGACTAGCCCGTGTATCTCAAGCCATTCCAGCTGATTCCAGTGATCGCGCACTTTCTAGTCGTTTATTCCTGACCGAGCGACCACAATCCCACGCCTAAAACAATAGAGCAATACTAGCGAATCTTCGAAAAGCAGCAGATCTGTATGTTCAATCCCGAGAGGTAAAACGTAATATTTAGAACAGGGAAGTCTCTCTTGCTGCAGCTTTCTTAGTGTGAATGTTTCGGAGTCTGAAAATTTACTGGTTCAAATGCAAAAAAATCACGGACCACACCGCTGGATTGACCGGGCTTTCCAGATTTGGATTTGGCCGGAGGAAACGTAGGCGCCACGTGCTGTTGACCATTACAGCGTAGTTTCTCCTGGGGGTGTCTCGCCCCGAACACCCAGATTCCTTGCAGCTAAATCTTTTTGAACGGAAGACAACCTTTTCCTCAAAGCCTGCGCATCCCGCCGGGAAAACTCCCCCATAAAGTTAGCAAAATCATGGAGAAAAATCGCAAAATCCGCGATAAGTGCATCGTCAGGCTTGAAGTTCATTGCCCAGCGGACAATGAACTTAAACGACTTCCTTTGCAGTACCACCGTATTATCGCTTTCCTGTCCGGGATAAAAATCTACTGCTAATGGGCAGGACAAATTAAATTGTTGGTTGATCCATTCGATTTTGTCACCGGCATCGGCTCTCATCTTGTTAACTAACGCCGCATCATAAAATACTGTTGTGGCGAGGTTAGGCTTGGAATGAATAAGATGATCAGAGATTATGTTAGAAAATATTCCTTTGTGTATGGTGTTTATTCGCCGCAAGGTTTCAGCTTCTTCCATGGTGAGGCTTCTGTTAACCTTCTTTCTCAGTTTTTTAATATTTTTGCGATGAATTCCGGTCACATCCGAAAATGAGGTATAGATATCCTTCTTCGCCTCATCGTAATTTAGGATGGTGAAGTCGTCTGCGAACACCTCCAGGTATTTTTCGACGTATTTCACTATTGTAGGAAATCTAAAGTCTGAGCTTTCCTCACCGAAATAATGTGTAGCCTGAGACCTTTTCAGGCCCTGTAGGTATGCGGAATAGGAATGTTCATATACACTCCGAAAATAGGCTATTGGGGATACGCTGATGGCATTTCTTTCACAGATATCCTTGAGTTTCTGAATGGAGAGTTTGGGGAGATCCTTGAGTAATTCGCAGCTGATAATCGCGATATTGTTGTTCCCACTAAAAAAGTACGATGAAGTTATCAATCTTTCTACTTCAACAAAATCCTGTTGCTGAAAAGCCTGAAATAGCACGTAGCCATTGCCCGCTGAAACCTGGCCAAACTTTGCTTCCGGAACAAGGTCTGCATAATCAATTCCCTGCTTTTCCAGTACACTCGTGTTTAGCGAAAGCCAAGATTGGAGAGCAGAGGATCCGGTTTTTCCAAATCCGATGTGCAAATAGATTTTTCTCATCAGTAGTCTTCCGGTTTCAAGCCAAACAGGACCCTATATCAAGCCTCTGTTACGAACTTAAAGAACTATATCGCACACCCTGTGACCGACGCTCAGAGTAATCGATCTTCCAGGCGGGTGCGAGCTCGCGTTCTCAGGGGTGTTCACGGCCGTGTGCGCCCAATAGGACGAGTGCTCGCTGCTGGCCTAGATATAGAATCGATCTTACTGACCGTACCCTTCAAGTTCGGGTCATGCAAGATGTGGGATTTCAAACTAGTATAAATCGCAGGATATCCCAACATGAGGCGCAATTATCACAAAAATATATTCACGTGGCAGTCACGCTGCGCACGTATCCATCCGATATCACGCTGCCATTGATTCTAATGAGTGCGGTGGGATCAGTTGCCATTTGCCTGTTTCCGGCATAGCATATAGGGTGCTTTCGGCCTCATCTCGACCATCCGCCTCTATCGCGCTATCCTTCGTCAGCGATGTTTAGCTCTATTGGTTTGTTCGAAAGTTTGGTGGCAAGAGATCAACCTGGCGAAGTATAGGAGTAATAGAAGGGCTATCGTGAAAAAATAGCCTCATCAATACGAGTTACCGCGCCTAAAAACACCAAGGCTAGTCGGCCTGCCTCACTGAATGTCTGCCGATGTGAGTGATCGCACAATTCATATCCGCTCATTCCTGAACGATAGCACGCAACAGTCCGTGCTGCGCGTTTTTCAGTAGGGTCGTTGCTGGTTTAGCGTGGTGGTTGCGGATTCGCTTCCTGCGAAAAGAGGTAATGTTTCAGGTGGTGCCTTGGGGGGGTGGCGTGAGCACCCTTAAAAAGTCAACGACGCCTATAGTGTTGCCAACTGCACTGGCCCTCTATAGCCTACTGCTATAGCGGTTCTGGGACGGGTGCTTCCCAGCCGGGATAGCCGTTGGGATACGCTTTATCCAGCGCGTCTTTGTACCAGAGGGCGGGTTCGGCGTTATACAGTTCCTGGATGCGGGCGTTAACCCGGTCCTGATCCAACGGAATAAATCTGAAATTGGTTTCTTTGGCGAATTGCTGAAGCTGAGTCCGCATTTTCTGCATGATTTCCACGGTGCCATCCTGGCCTGCCAGATTAGTCATTTCGTATGGGTCAGTTTGCAGATCAAATAATAGGTCATCACCGCTGAATATTTTAAACAAGGCAGGTCCCTCAGGAAAACGCACATATTTGTATCTCTTATCTATAACCGCCAGGTGCGTCGGCACCGTCATGTGCTGTTCTTCATTAAAATACTCGTAAATCCAATGACTACGCCAGTCGACCTCAGCTGGGTCACTTGTGTTCATCAGTGGTGCAAAGGATGCGCCTTCGATGTGCTGTGGAATTTCGACACCAACGAGATCCAGCATAGTGGGGAGAAAATCGATATTCAATATGAATTGTTCGATCGCCGTTCCCGAAGCTGACAGTCGAGGAAAATGCACCACCCAGGGTATGCGAATGGATTCTTCATAGAAAATACGTTTGTCACCCATGTTGTGCTCGCCCAGCAAAAAACCATTGTCGCTGGCAAATACCAGTACCGTGTTGTCCAGCAGGGCATGTTCTCTAAGATAAGAGACTATGCGACCGACGCTATCATCGACTGCTAATAATGATTCTGCCCGCTTCTGCCGCTCTCCCGACTTGGTGGTCATCGAATTCGGGCTTTTTATCATGAACGTTTCTAAATCCAGTGCGTTGTCGTGCCTCGGCGCTGGCGTGAACGGTTGGTGTACTGCTTTATAACTAAGGTGCAGATAAAAAGGTTTTCGTGAGTTTTCTTCAATAAACTCTATTGCCCGGTCTGTGATGAGGTCCGTGTTGTACCCTTTAACTTCGGCTGGCCTTTGATTGCCCTCTTGAACAATTGGATCAATGTAGCGTCCGTGCCCAGGAGGAGAATACCAATAGTCAAAGCCAGGCCTTTGCTTTGAGGACTGGCCCATATGCCACTTACCGATCATGGCCGTCTCGTAGCCTTCGTCCTGCAGCAGCGCGGCTATCGTTGGCGTTCTTGTAAAATCTAACTTAGACCTGTTACTAACAACACCATGCGTGTGGGGGTAGGTGCCCGTAAGAAAAGAAGCTCGAGAAGGTGAGCACAATGATGTCACCACATAGGCGCGATCGAAACGCACACCCTTGGCGGCAAGGCTGTCAATATTTGGTGTCGGTATCGGGTAACCTGCGTAGCCCACCTCATCCCAGCGCAGGTCATCTACCAGCATCAGGATAACGTTTGGTTGATCGCCTCGGCGCTGTGTCGACGTCGGCTCACAAGCCACGCAGATTAATGTCGTCAGGGCCAGAAGAATGAAACGAAAAAGGTTTCTCGAACAATATGTAGTGGGGGAATTAATCTGGGTCACTAGCATACGAATTACGGCCTAGAACATTAGGAGTCGTTTATTGGAACCCAATTCAGTAGTCAACCAAGTCTACCGAAGTACATGGCGAATACAAAGACTAAAGGAAAAAATTTTGTTCCGGTATCCCAGTGCATGGTGCCAATCGGCAATTTGGATAAAAACTGATAATCGCCTTCGCCCAGCGGCAACCGGTTGATGTAGGATTGCCTGGAAGTTTTCATAAACTAAATTCTAGCGCGGATACTAGTAGAGGGGCAGAGAACGCTCGCATCCAATCAAGCCCGTATGGCGCATGTAGACTCGATAGGAGGGTTCGTTGCCCTATTGGTGGTATTCGCACATGTCTCGACTGCCTTCGTGCGTCTTCCAGAAGTCCAGGCTCACGGCACCCTCTCGTTAGCACAAAAGCGTAGGGCAAGTAAAAGGCCTATTGTGAAAAAATAGCCTTATCAATACGAGTTACCGCGCCCAAAAATATCAAGGCTAGTCGGTCTGCCTCACTGAATGTCTGCCGGTGTGAGTGATCGCATCATTCATATCCGCTCATTCACAAACGAAAGCATACAACAGTCCGTGCCAGGTGTTTTTCAGTAGCGTTGTTGCTGGTTTAGCGTTATGGCGGCGTCTCGCTGTCGGTCGGTGTCAGCTTCAGGAGTCCGCGGCTGTCGCTAATTATATATAGGGCGCCATCTCGATATTCAACATCGCGCAGGCGACGGTGGCGACGGTAGTCGCTAACCGGCGCTTTACCTGTTGGATACAAATCGTCAACGATATAAAATATTTCATCGACTTCCGTTCGATCACCTGCAAACACATATCTGTGGAGATGTTTGCCGCGCAGTGCTGCGACAAATAGACTGCCGTACCATGGGCTTTTCGGGTCAGACACGAAAGTCATGCCGCTGGGCGATAGGTTCCAGTTTCTGGAGCAAATCGAAGGAAATGTGGTTTCCTCTCCCGAGCCTTCTTCGGACCTTCGTTTATCGCACTGGTAAGTACCCCAACCATAATTTCGCTCTGCTTCTACAAGATTGATTTCGTCGAATCGATGTTCGCCGTGTTCGCTGTTATACATGTCGCCTGTTTCCGGGTGCCATGCAATACCCTGAACATTTCTGTGCCCTTTGGAATAAACGTAGCTGGCGGGGTCTGGGTTGTCTTCAGGAATCGAGCCATCAGTATTGAGGCGCAGTATTTTTCCTCCCAGGAAAGAAGAGTCCTGTGAAAGCGGCGGATTATGGGCATCACCGGTGCCCGCGTAGAGCTTGTCGTCCGGTCCAAATTCCAGGCGCAGGCCCGTATGCATATATGACCCCGGTATGTCATCGATCAGGATTTTCTCGTCTTCTAGAACACCCTCATTAAGGGTCAGTCTGGAAATCCTGTTTACGATCCTTCGCATGGTTGCAAGCTCAGGGCTCAGAAATGAGGGATCGCTGTCGTCCAATTTGTATGAGTAGGCGATGTATACGAATCGGTTCTGAGTAAATTTCGGATCAACAGCCAGGCCCATGAGTCCGGCCTCGCCTGTACTGATAACTTCAAGCTGGAGAGCCTCTTTCTGGTTTCCGGCAGTATCTATATAAAATACCTTGCCGCGCTTTTCCGTTATCAACATGGCACCGTCGGGAAGAAACTCGAGATCCCAGGGTTCGCGCAGCCTGGCCTCGATGACCTCGGCGGTAACCGTCTTTTCTGCAAGCGAAGAGGAAATATAATTATCTACATCCGCAATAAGAGAGACCTCTGGGAGTCTGTTTTGAAAGTTCTCACACATAACCCTGAGGTGTTTCTCTGCACATGCATCCACATCGAAGGCAATGCTCCTGTATGTACAGTTTTGGTCACGATCTGAACAATCCAGTACCCGATGGCATTGGCGTTCACTCTCCTCGCAATTAGTCACAGCAGGCTCCCGTGGCTCTCTATAGTCTGACCTCACAGGTTCCTTTTCGGGGGAACAGGCAGCCAGTGTGCAGAGGATAAGAATAGATGAGCAGGCGAGGATAACTGGATTTTTCAGGTGTTGTCGCATCATGTCTCGGCTTTTTGAAATATTCATTATTAGAGATGGAAGGCGCCAATGGCGACGGACTTAAAGTCAATGGGTTGCCGTCCATAGCAACCGAGCGCATTGTGCCCGCGGCATTTTTTAAGGCATTTTTTCACTATAACATACGAAATCAACAGCCCAGAAGTGAAGTATAGGACAAATAAAAGGGCTATTGTGAAAAAAAAGCCCCATCCGCATAGCGAGAGAATGGGTCGGAGATGCACGACTCTTCACGGACAAGATGCCAGAAAATTTTAGTTGCCTGGGCTTTATCCGCGCGATGCTGCTCGAGGCAAAAATTGTGCATCTCTCTCGTCACCCTGTTGCCAACTGCCTATCTATTTATGAATCGAATTTCAGTGCCGCGCATCCCTAGTCCAACGATTTGGAAGACCTAGGGGCCTACTACGTGGAATATGTAAAAACCATGGATTACTGGCGGGATCTTTTCGCGGAAGACCGGATCGAAGTTCGATACGAGGAGTTGGTAAGCAATACTGAAAATATGGCCACATGGCTGGGTGACCAATTGGGTGTGGAACTGGACACTGACAATATCCGCCATTCCCAGCAACAGGGAAATATTCAGACAGCCAGTCTCTGGCAAGCGCGGCAACCGATTCACACAGACTCAGTGGCATGCTGGCAACATCTGCGCAGGGAATTGGACCCTCTGATCGCGGGACTGCGCCCTATTTGGCAGGAAAACTAACAGCGAAGCGGCTTCCTCTGGGTGTGCATTGGTTAATTAGTAATTTTCTAATATCGGCTCATAGTTCGCAGTTGCGGCGCCTGATTATGAGGCGAAGGGAGTGTGGTGGAGTTGGTTAGTCAGCTGAAGAAACCAAACGGAATTTTCTGTTGGGGTGGGGCAGGGCCGACCAAGCAGAGCGTATTCCGAAGATGTGGCTTGTGTTTCGTATCCTTGGTTTCCCGCCGGGGCTATTTGGCGTGCTCCGCCATCTCCGCCCTCACGATATTGCCCCAGGTTTCTTCCTCAAATGCGATGGCGTCCAGAGCCGCTCTCCCTTCGGCCACTCCGGTTTGGAAGAACGCCAACGTCTGGCGAACAGCCCCCAGGCTATCTCTCTCTTCCTCTGTATTGGCACCCGCGATGACCACGTCCAGGGCCGATCTGATCTGTGCCTTCGAGTTTGACAGCCGTCCCGCATCCACCACCGCAGTGCCATCGATGCCAGCCTCCGCCAGGTCCTCCGAGTGGGTCCGAATCATCTCCACGGCCTTCGCAAGACTCTCTTGAGTGGGAGGGGGGGCTGATGCCTTGACGCCCTCGGGCTGCTCGCGAAGGCCGTCGAAATTTCGCAGATCGACAATCGGAAGTCCGAGTCTCGGGTCTTTCAGGACTTCGAGTAATTGCTGGTGCTCCGGATGCGATGGCAGATGAATCGCACGCGGTTCGTACTCTTCTTTCGTGAAGACACCTGTGTTGCCAATTTGAATGAACATCACGGAGCTGGCGTTTACCGACTGCCCGAGCGCAGCGAAAGCGGGCATTTCGTGATAGTTGTTCGCTTGTACGACGAAGCTGAGAGTGAAACCCTTTATGTCGCCCTTCAACATCAGCGTGCCAACAAAGTGGAGGTTATCCATCAACTTTTCGAAATTGCCGCCACGATTTACCGCGTAAGTCTCGGTGGTAGCCGCGTCCATGGAGATATAGACGACGTCAACGGCCTCGTTGCAAATTCGATTCCAGTTCCGTTCGGTAAGACCTATTCCATTCGTGCAGAGGGTGATCCGTAGATCTGGATACTGTGACGCATCGAACTCACGCAGGAACGTGAAAAAGACCGGACTCCCGAAGGCATCTCCGGAGAGCGTAACGTTTAATTCACGAGCATCTTTGAGGTGCTCGCCCGTCGCCCAGTCCTGAACTCTCTCGGCTTCGGACCTATCTTCTCCCGTCAGCATGATCGGTTCAACCCGACATGTGCGACAAGCAAGATTGCACGATTTGTCGTAGCTAAGTACGACGCTTTTTGGTCCATGCTCAAGTACGGTTCGATTGTTCTCAATGATATCAAGATGGACGGGGTTGGTAACTTCATCACGTTTCAGCAACGTTTTGTTTTGCAGGTGGGGGCAATGTTGTTCGACGCAGTGCGAGTAGCTACCGTCGAGAATCGATGCTCGGATCGCCTGTGCTCTCTCGGAATTCCAGACCTCCATGAAAGTCCCGGACGCATAGTCACCGGCGACTTCTGGGAGCCACAAGGCACAGCACAGGGTAACTTTCCCCTTCGTACCAATGTCGGCAAACTCGAAAGGCTTCTCGCAAAAATATTCGCTGTAGTCCTCGCGAGCAGCGTCGGTGGCGATTGGCAGTCCGTTCAACTTTCGCATGAAACTCGCTTCGCCAAAATAATCGAGGCGGGCCAAAAGCGAGCGCAATCCTACTTCACGAAACTCCCTGCGCTGTTCTTCGGTCAGCAGTTGTTCGATGTCTGCTTCTGCTTCAGCTCCAATTTGAAGTACCCGCTCGACTTGATGAGGAAGTAACGTCCCCAGGAACTCTTCGTCGAGTCGCAGATAATCGTCGAATGGCAGCTCCGAAGGTGGCGGAGCATGGCCCTCTAAAACTTGTTCTACAGCGAAATGGGCTAGTTGATCCTTGCATTGTACAAGGCGCTCGGCGACTGGGGCACTGAGCTCCGCGGGCCAAATCGGATTTCCTTGCCAACCGGACTTCATAAACACCTCGATCTTGAGTTCTGTGTGCAACTCTCGCTGTCAAGCGTAAGTCAGATACCTTACATTTTCAAGAAAAGACAGGAAAATCAGGGTACTGGCAAGCAAAACCGCCAAATTTATAAGATCAGGTATCGACAACTTAACTTCTTGAGATCAAGAGAATCTACCCTTAGAACTCGAGCAACTGACCTGCTCCACTCTGCAAGCGCATTTATGCTAAGGCCGCGATAGTGTTGTTTCCTCAGAACATGCCTTCCCAAGTTAAAAAGATTACTAACCGCAGCATGCGCACTCAGGAACCCTTGAGCCTGCCTGACAGGTTTCAATTTCCGCATCCGGCTATCCAAGCATAGGACAAATAAAAGGTCTATCGTGGAAGAATAACCACGCCAATACGAGTTAGCGCGTCTAAAAATACCAGGGCTAGTCGGTCTGCCTTACTGAATGTCTGACGATGTGAGTGATCGCACCATTTATATCCGTTCACTTCTGAACGATAATATGCAACAGGCCGTGCTACGCGTTTTTCAGTAGCGTCGACTCTACCGATCATAGTGATTGAAGTTGGCAACACCTCCGCCATGGGGGTTTTCGCCTCTGCGGTTACCCTAATGCATGGCTTTGATAACGGTCATCAATCCCCTACCTCGATTCTTTGCAAAGTAGCTGTAAATACGCGCTGGAAAATAACACTTGGCTTTGGCACCAACCAGCGTCTGAGCCGTTTCGATATTCTGCTCCTGCATTCCACAAACTTCAGTCTCATGCGTTGAGCTAGCGAAGCTCATCTACTAGTGAATCTGGAATCGGCAGAACTTTACCAAAGTCAGTTACATCAGAATGTGCCAGGTGTCACCGCACCCGAGGCCAAATTTCCCACTCCAAGGCCAACAGGAAATAGATTCGACCTCAAGCCCGGCGGATGTGTTGTTAGGCGTCCATAGGGTCTAGTTCCTAGCAATACCAGCGATTCAGCTTTGCAGTGCGCGCAGACCTCATGGTCTGAGCGGGATTGCTGACTTCCCTAGCCAACTAATTACATATTATTCAATTAAGTTATCAATAAATAATAGTATCATTCGTTTAAGGAATTTTGCGTTGAGTAGGAAGCATGACGGATATAAGCAATAGATACTGTACTGAAGAAAAGACATTCGATCTAGATATAAAGCACCGGCAACCTGTATGGATTGGTTTGGAATGCAGCGACATCGGCCTGACGGCCGAATTCGAATACCGCACCTCGCTGCGACATTGCTGGAGCAGAGCAAGCGTAGTATTCGGGGAATTGGCCAGAGGAGTTTTTTTTCAAATTCCGGCCCTATTAGGACTGACAGCGCTCCTACTCAACGCATCGCCTGCGAGCTCGATGTCGGGCCACCCCGGGGGGATGGTTTGTGATGATGCTCAAACGTTTTCCGGTGCCTGGAGCCGTGTGCAGTGTAACTTTTCGAAAGAGCCCTACGTGCCCCCCGGACAAAACATGGACTTTCCCGCAGCCTATATCATCCCAAATTCCATGCCAAAAGATTATTCAACCCACTTGGTGGTGGATCTTCATGGGTACACGCCGACACCACAAGCCTGTGAAAATGACGATGGGGCACGAGCCAATGCGATGGTGATCAAGAACTGTGCTGCACACTACCCGGATCATAATAACTATGGGGCAGGTGGCAATGTTCCGATGGGTTGGTGGGGCATATTTGAGGGCACTAATTCCAATGGTTTCCGCATATCAGAATCCATCGTCAGAGCATTCGAAAAATATACTCAGTCGATTGACTGGGGCCGCGGCATTACACTTCAAGGTACTTCCTATGGCGGCACCGGCGCTATACTTCAGAGCATGTTGCTACCCAACGAGGTTTCACGCCGCTTTATTTCAGTGGTTCACGCTAATTTGCCTCATACTATGTTTGTCAAGAAAGACCCGAATCCGCACGATGGAATCGATGAGAGAGGCCATTATTACAGGGATCCGGCGGTACAATGGGCCTGGGGGGACTTTGACACTTCTAAGGCTGATTTCGCAGTGGCAGCCGCCGAAGGCAGGGTGGACCGCATCTACTACCGCGTAAACGGTGGGACAAATGATAGCCTTGGCATTGTTGACTTGGATTTCTTTCGAATTTGCGATCAGTATAAAATCGCCTGTTTTGGCACCTGGCATCAGGCCGGACATGAAATCGCTGAGCCGGGCATCAACTTACCCTTCAACGCCCTCTATAACTCTCCTGAGCAGGATGTGCGCTTCGACCAGGTGTTGCCGGTATTTACTCAATCAACGGCAAACAATTGGGGCGAGCGTGGCCACTATAACCTCGGTTTGTCCTGGAACTCATCCGAGATGGAGGTTTCAGCTGACGGCATTTCCGTTCCGATTCGCTATCTCCGCCACACCAACATCGCACCGCTACCCGACCAGCCATTGCAGGCTACTTTCAATATCACGCTTCGCAAGCTCCCATGGCGCAGTGTGAAGGGGTGGGAGAGCGGTTCGACCCTCACTTGGAGCCTCGGTGATCAGTCAGGCACAGTCACTTTAGGGTCGGATGTGTCCGCCACTTTGGAAGGTGTAACCCTGACATCAAGCACAGACTACACGCAGCTCACAGTTTCCCCCTCCGTGGCCCCCAGGACTGGGGTCGTCTACACCCGTCAACCCAGAGCGAGAACTCAAGTTGGCAGCAGCGTGATTCTGGAAGCGGCCAATTGGCAGCACACCACTGATGTAGGCAGATTAAATGGCGGCATGGTTGAGTCCGATGTGGTGATTGACGATCTAAACGGCAACCTTGCTGTTATTCACAATTGCACCACTTCCACTGCAGTCTGTGTCGCACAGGAAGCGAGAGTCAGTCCGGATGGCACAAAGATCGTTTACTCGGTGGGCTACGGCAACGAACTCTCCGAGATACGGAAGGACGGAGTTAAACTCGGGATCTATGAAATACCAGGCCTTACTCATGCCAGGCTGTGGATCTATGACCTTGCCTCCAGCACCAGTTACCCAATACCCAATCATTCTGATGGCGTGATTAATCGCCAGCCCGACTGGCTGGATAACGATACTATCGTGTTTGCCAGCAACGCGGGTAATACCTATCCCTATAAAAACCAGTTTCCGGTTCATCAGGAGCCGGGGAGGTGCTTTAACGCGCCCTATTGTGTGTCCCAGGAGTACGGCTACGGGCCTGCCGGCAGGTCGATGCAAATTTGGACGATGAATATTGATGGCACCGACGCCAGGAATTTGACACCACATGAGAACAACGCCCTGTCACCTGCCGTGATGACAAACGGGGATATCCTGTATTCCTGCTGGAATGCGCATGGTAATCAGAGTCATGATGCCTCTACCAGTGTTGGGCCTTCAACATCGAAAAATAAATGGTGGCTTTGTCGCATGGACGGGAATGGTGCGGATTCATCGGTCGTCCTGAATGCGCACAAGACCCCATATCTGAAAACAAGGGACTGGCTGACCGGCATCACTGGGGGCGAGGGTGCTTCGCAGCTACGTGCGATTAGATCGGTGGCGGAAATCTTCAAGGGTAAGCTGGCGGTATCAAATTACTATCGCGCAAATCACGTGGGTAGCATGGGTATCATCTTTGGTCTGGACTACAACGACCCGCATGTAGAGGGTTGCTCCACGGCACAGTGCTATTCCGACGGTTATAGTACCAGTACGCGGCCCGGTTCCGGTCGCTACGTTCCCAGTACATTGCGTGCGATCACCCCTTACGGTAACGATCAGGACATCGATGTTCGCAGAGACTCCCGGGGCCGCGCAATGGGCAAGGCAGGCTATCCAGCGCCGTTATCGGCATCAGAATTTTTGATTACACATGCGAGGGGGTCGTGCTACGAGGGCACCCCAGCGGTTGATGCCAATACGTATTGGACCGGCGGCGAGCCGACCTGCCAGAAGGCAATTTACAAGGTCAAGGTACCGATGGTCACCGATCCCTTTGACACCAGCCAGATGGAAATGATCGCAGGAGGCGATGAGTGGCAAACGTTTGATGCAAGGTCCATGTCCACCTACCAGGAGATATACGGCCAACCTGCACCTGAGATGCCGCCTCCCTTGTTTTCTGAAAATGGGTGTTACCTGCAAGTCGTTGATGCCCGTAAAGCCGAGCTATCTTCTGCTCAGTCATACAACTGGACGACGACACTATACGAACAGTGCAGTACACAGGGCTGCGCGGTCAACACGGAGAATCCGGATTTCCATGCTCAGAATATGGCGGCATTGAAAGTCTATCTGCCAGAAATGTGGGATATGACTTATAGTGGGGATAACAAGGATGAGTATCAGAATACCTCTAATAATATGGGCCATAAGTCGATCTCCGTACTGGGCTCACAAGCCCTCGAGCAGGATGGTTCAGTCAAAATGCGTGTGCCCTGCGAAACACCGCTAATCATGGTCGGGACAGATGCGAACGGCATGGTGATTGCCCACGATGAAATGCTGCATTCACTCCGGGAGGGTGAGTCAAGGACCTGCCACGGCTGTCACGATGGCCATTCTGAAGAGCGCGCCGCAGAAATCGGCGAATCTGCCCTCGATCGGTTCATGGGTACGCAAGCCTATGCCACGGAACCGGAACTACCCGAAGTAGAGCTCCCCATCAGGTTCTCTGATGTGCAGCCCCTACTGGAACAGCGCTGTACAGGCTGTCACCAGGATATGAACAACGCCGACGGGCTTCTCTACTCGAGACTCACGCAGGATTTCGAACAGATTGACTGGCCGTGGATGAATGCTAAATTGGGGGCCAGGGGGGATTTCCAATTGCCTCGACCCTACACCAGTAAATGGGTCGCGAAGTTTGCCCGGGATTCTCTGCTCTACTGGAAGTGCATGGGGTCAAGACAGGACGGGCGTACTGATGAACAATACCCTGATGATATCGATTTTGGCCCGACCCATGATCGCGTTGCGACACTCGATGAGTGCAGGTTACTGGGGAACTGGATCGATACGGGAATACAAAACTGAATAGCAGTAGGGGCGTTTTAATTTGTTAGAGCCCTTACCTTACGAAGTGATGTTCCAGACCGAATTTTACCTTTGCCATCGATCTGAGTGGGGCAGGGGGCCTATCGATACTTGGAGTTGGGAACCTAGGGTAAAATGTCATCTTTCTTAAGGATAACCACGCTGTGACTGTCTCAGTAAAAACGCAATTGCCCTTTAGCGAAATCGTCAAGGTGAGGTTTCGGGACATGGACGCCCAGGGGCACCTCTATTTTGCCAACTATATGGTATACGCAGATGAGATACTCGGCGCGTATATGGAACAATTGGGTCTTGGTGCCATGAATCCTCACACAGCACCCTGCCTGATCTTTACTGTCGATATTCGCTGCGAATATTTTAGCGAGATCGCAGGCAACGGCGAGGTCAATGTTTGTGTGGGCTATGCCCGCCTGGGGAACTCCAGCGCCGATGCAGTGTTTGAGCTTTACAATAATGTCAGTGGCGTACTCTTGGCCGAGGGCGGGTTAACCCAGGTATTTGTAGATCCCGAGTCTCGGAAGTCCATGTCCATTCCGCCCTTTTTCAGGGCGGGTATCCTTAGCCAGCAACCAGAACTGGGCGACAATTGAGAGACAGCAGGCGCAGTGTCAGGCCTTATATTTGATGCTGTTTTCAGCAGCTCTGCTTTGCGAATATACACCGCTTATATCCGCAGCGCTCAGCGAGTGTCAGCAGCCAAGGGGCCATTTTAGGCCAATCCTATGCTGTGCACTCAGTCAAAACTTCGCATCTCAAAAGTAACCGGCATCTCCTTAATGCCCTGCACGAAGTTTGACTTCATATAAACCACAGGGCCATTGAACTGCATATTGTCCATGCGCCCGAGAATTTCCTCCAACATGACCTTCATTTCCATTTTGGCCAGGTTCATGCCGAAACAATTGTGACGACCTATACCAAAAGAACGTATATCGCGTGTGAGATCCTGGCGGTCTGCTCGATGAATATCAAAAGCTTCCGGATCATCAAATACCGCGGGATCACGGTTAGCGCCTGGATAATACATAATAACTTTGTCGCCCTTCTTGATAGGTGCATTGTCTAGTTCGGGCACTGTAATATCCTGAGTTGCCGTGCGACGCATACAGATGAACGGGGGGTTGTAACGCAGCATTTCAAATATAGCGTCTTCAATCTTTTCCGGATTTTCCTGCAGATGGCGATATTGCTCCGGGTTCTCGATCAAATTGCGAATGGCGTGAGTTATGGTCGTGCGCGTGCTTTCATTGCCCGCGACAATAATCATGAGAAAAATCCATGCAAACGTATCGTCAGATACCGGCTCGCCATTAATCACACCGTTTAAAAGTTGGCTGCTAACGTTTTTCACATCCGAGTTGCGATATTTGCCTGCGAGTTCATGGGCGTAGAGCATTAGTTCAAGGGAGGCAGTATCCGCCGCTTCACGGCCGCCTGATACATCGGGATCATCTCCGAACATCATTGTATTGGTCCATTCGAAGATTTTGTGTCTATCCTCTCCGGGGATATCAAAGAAGTCGAGAATCATCCGCAGCGGCAATTCTGCCGCTACTTCCGTTACAAACTCGCAGGATTTTTTTCCGGCCATCCGATCGACAACCTCTCTGGCGTACGCTCTCGCTCTGGGCTCATAAGTCGCAACCGCCGCGGGAGTAAAGTGATCACGAATAAGCTTTCGATAATCAATATTGTCAGGCGGGTCAAGGTTGATGAACATCTGACTTTGAACTTCATCCACCATTTCTTGATCAAATTCCATCGGTATCGCCGTGCGTAAACGCGACGAAAACAAGTCGTTGTTCTTGGACACGAAGTCAATTGCTGCATGCTGCGTAATCGCCCAATAAGGAACACCTGTTGAGGGATCGTCAATTTTGATGGCGGGGCCGGCAGCGCGAATTTTCGCTACGTCGGCTCCCTCGAAGCCGTCGCCAAGGTAAGTGGGCTCCATTATATTGGCAAAGGGACATTCAGACATTTTTCTACCTCTTTTGATATGGATAACGTTTGGTACAGACAAGGTTGAAGTATAAGACAAATACAGGAGTAGTGGTAAACAGAATCACGGTTATAGCGCTATTGAGGTTGCATGCCGTACCTGCCCGTTGGGCAGATTGTGCGCATTGAGGTCTTTCAGTTGCAGGACTAGGCAAGCCCCTAGTATTGTAGACGCCCGATAGCGTTACAATTGACGCAGTCAGAAGGTAGTTATTATGAGTGGCAAACGCTACTCGGAAGAATTCCAAATTGAGGCGGTGTAGCAAATCACTGATCGTGGCTACAAGATTGGCGACGTGGCCAAAAGGCTCGCGGTGACCGCCAATCGGGCCATGAAATCCACTGGGTCGAAGGCCGCCTGGGTTGTTCCATCGCTAGGGCGTCTTCAAGGTGTAAACCACCTTACCGGTTGAGCTCAGACAAAGACGAGGGGCAGCAACGGGGGGCCTGGCAAGGTAGCGAAAAATTCGTTCCCGCTTGTCCTTTTGCTGACCA
The DNA here is from genome assembly GCA_002862985.1 of Haliea sp. Taxonomy (GTDB): domain Bacteria; phylum Pseudomonadota; class Gammaproteobacteria; order Pseudomonadales; family Halieaceae; genus Marimicrobium. The sequence goes on along the minus strand of PKCY01000223.1, from coordinate 666 downwards.
TCGCAGTTCACGCTGGCAAGCAGTGAGAATCCACTAGCCTTGGCGACACGTCCCAATCCGGCGCGCCGCCATTTTTTCGTACTATAATCAGAGAAATTATATTTCCCATTGGCGCTTGTTTTATCGACCTGGTCAAAGACTGTCCCGTTATGCTGGTCTTTGAACGGTCAAGTGACCATTGTGAGCGGATGAACCCCTTACACTGACAACCACGAATAGAAATGAGAGAGAGGCAATGAATAAGAAGATTTTTAATCTAAAGGAAGAGGATGCAATGCGGGTGATCAGCCTGTTCAAAGGCGTATGCACCGACGAAGGCATATTGCCTTTGAACGATATTCATCGCGCCACGCTGGTCGCTATTGCATCGCATATCTTCGGCACGGCAGTGGAGATAGAGGGTCTCGATCCGACGTTTTCCGCTTCGGCGCACTGGTTTACCGACCCGGATTTGCAGCATGAAATTTCGCACATGGCCGCAGTGTTCCCTTTTTTGGACTCTGATGGCGTGAGGCAACGGAGTGCAGCCTTAGCGAGGCTGGCCAAAATGTGGGGTGCCACCGATCTGAATATTAGAAGTGCCGTTTCTTTTGCAAAGGGTCATAAGGCGTTGATCCTTCTCGATGCTTTTCGGATCAACCATTCAGAGTTGGGGAACGGACTCGT
>PKCY01000087.1 GCA_002862985.1 Haliea sp. | reverse complement strand
CGAGTAGAACCGCTATCCCTGGACGCTCACAACGCGGAGGAGCAACGTATACCTATGCACCTCGTCGTCGACCCGGGTGAGGATTTGAATGTGATGCAGGACGAAATATTTGGGCCGATTATGATTGTGAAAAGTTATAAAAAAATGTCGGACTGTATTGATTATATCGCCGATCGGCCACACCCTCTGGGCCTCTACTACTTTGGTGATGACAAAGCTGAGCAACAGTACGTGCTTGAGAATACCCAGTCTGGTGGCGTTACTCTCAATGACGTCATCATGCATGTCTCCAATATCGATCTGCCTTTTGGTGGAGTCGGTAATAGCGGTATGGGAAATTATCAGGGATACGATGGATTTAGGACATTCAGTCATGCGCGCAGTGTCTATAAACAAGGCTGGCTGAATTTACCGAAACTTGCGGGCACTAACCCACCTTACAATACAGCGAAGCTCGACAAACTATTGGCGAGTCAGATAAAAAAATAGATGTCCGCAGCATTTACTGGTATTCAGTCAGTCCGTTGAAATTAGGTTTTCTTTCCCATTGCTGAAGGGGCATTGCGCTCCCTTCCCCGGAAGAATCATCTTTCAATCCTGGTTACCGGTTAGGATCCACCTGTATTTGACATGGGTAGCAGGCATTCAGCCTACTGAGACTAAGCTATGGTTTAGGCCAAATGGCTTATAGATACGCCCGCAGCGTTGCACTATATTTCTTTCTTTCTAGGAACTTTGCGCAAAGGATCTGTGCAAAGGAGACAAGGACGTTACTTTTTATAGGCATAAGCGTATGAATATACAAAGAATTGCCCGTTATAATACCGAGTGGCTGAATAACCCCTCTTCCGAGGCCGCGGGCAAGTCGGAAATTTATATGAGCCGATTCCTGGTAGTCGCATTGCTCAGTGCTATTTGTATTATCTCGGTAGGCATGTTCATTTCCACTCTCGCCCGATGAGAATCATTGCCTCGATATATTTTGCGATAGTCTTGGCTGATTTCGGATTTTGGCTTGCCGCTGGTCTACAAGGCGATACCTTTTCTATGCCTTACTACTATCTGACCTGGAGTCTGCACTTCTTCAGTTTGCTATCGTTACTTGGCTATGTTGTGAACAAGTTGTTTTTGCCTCAAAGAATTTGGCAGATACTCTTGGTTGTCTATGTCATTACGCGCTCTTATGAGTTAGTCGCAGGAGGCTTGGTTTTGGGCGGCGAGAGTCTTGGTGCTGATCTCAATATTGTATTTGGTTATCTCTGGCTGGTATTCCCGGCGGGTTTTGCGATGTGGTACCTGGGCTTTACGTCTTCCAGCTTTCGTTCTCAAGACATTGATCTGCAAACTCACCTTGTTTCCCCCCATAGTCAACGCTTGGTCGGATGATCTTCGGCGGATAACCCCTTCTGTGTGCAATAAGTTCCATTTATTATTGTGCGTGTTAATTTCATGATGCGCTGGTAGCTTCGCATCTACATAAGACCCTCAGCGGCATCGTTGATAGGTCTGGGCCCACCAGAGTTATCACCTACGATATTGGACACGGTAGGGGTGCGAACCCGGTTTGCGCCCAGGCAGCATCAAGTTTTCGAGCCACTAATCTAGTGGGCTCTTTTAGCTCTAACAAATACTCATCCACTTTGGGTCCAGTCGCTACGACTGTATCGAGAATTCCCGAGTATTCCGTTACTTCCTTGACGCTAAAATAATAGCCTCGATAGTTGTGGCATGTGTGTAACAAAACTACTATCAGCACCATGTCCGACAACGAGTACCAGATTCGAAAAATCATCCACATCGATATGGATGCCTTTTTTGCCAGTGTGGAGCAACGTGACAATCCGCAACTGCAGGGTGTACCTGTTGCAGTGGGCAGGTCTGCTAAAAGAGGGGTTGTCGCTGCAGCCAGTTACGAAGCACGCGAATTTGGTGTGCGCTCCGCGATGCCTTCTGTAACTGCGGCGCGGCGCTGTCCTTCCCTGGTGTTTGTACCGCCGCGCTTTGAGGTATATCGCGATGTATCGCGACAAATCCGGGAGATATTTTTTCGTCATAGCGACCTCGTTGAACCGCTTTCCCTAGATGAAGCCTATCTTGATGTAACCAAAGACAAACAGAAAATTGGTAGCGCCACCCGCGTCGCGCAGCTCATCCGGTCGGCTATACACAGAGAAACTGGACTCACAGCCAGTGCCGGAGTTAGTTACAACAAATTTCTCGCCAAGGTGGCATCGGATCAAAACAAGCCTGACGGTGTCTGCGTTATTCAGCCACATGAGGGGGAGGAGTTTGTCGCCTCGTTACCCGTACGCCGTTTTTATGGCGTTGGTCCCAAGACTGCCGAGCGCATGGCTAAGCTGGGCATCACGGCGGGAGCAGATATACGCGATAAAAGCATGGAATTCCTGCTAGGGCACTTTGGAAAGTCTGCGGACTATCTGTATCACGCTGCTCGTGGCATTGATCAGCGACCAGTTCGATCAGATCGCGTTCGTAAATCTGTTGGCTACGAACGCACTTATGGGGAGGATCTAGTAAAAGATATCGAGCTGAGTGAGGCGCTTCAAAAAATTATTGACGGTGTGTGGCAACGAATTGAGAATAATCGAGTGAAGGGCCGCACGGTTATTTTGAAAGTGAAATATGCCGATTTTCGACAAATTACCCGCAGTAAGTCCGGTGAGCACTACCTCACTAGCAAGAGTCAGCTTTCTGATATAGCGCATGGGCTGATTACATCGCTGCTGCCGGTGCCTAAGGGTGTTCGATTACTTGGGTTAACACTGTCTGGACTGACGGAAATGGAATCGCCGCAGGCTATAAGCCTGGATTCCAGTATGAATCACGTCCAGCAAGTGTTCGAATTTTGACAGTATGTGCGAATGCATTTGTCGAATGTGATTGTAACGCGTGCCTTGCAGCTATCGCACTCGAATAAAGGTCGAGGTCTCGCCTTCAGCACTGCTTACCGTCAGCTTGTTCTGTTTGAATTCAATAATAGTGCTTTCTGTCGAATCGTTTATCGGTTCCACGTTGTCTGTATTGTCGATGTCCAAGGTTATTACATTGCCCTGCAGCGCCCAGGTCCCGTTGATCGTTCCTGCTTCGCCCTGCCCCAGAGTGGTGCTAATAAACCCTTCGCGCAGCAACTGTGCGGTGTACTGGCCGCCTTGTGCGAAGCTCATGGTCTCCCTTTCCACGCCAACAGTACCCTGCCAGTCTCCAATCAGAATGGCCTGATACTGGGATGGGGCGATAACCGGACCACTGCGTTCACAGGCGGTAAGACCTGCTACAAGAAGTGGCAGGAAAAGCCAGCGCAGCAGAGCAGTGGGTGACTGAAAACTCCACCCTGGAGTTTTGTTGGTCAAGCTGGTTTGAGCTATGATTTCACGCCTCATTGGAATCCCTTGTGCGTTTTTTGCGACTGGTCGGTCGTAGGATTGCATTAAGTATAGGCAAATTCAAAGGCGTTTTGCAAAAGTTCTTGAAACCGGGTTTACATGCAAGCCAAGCTGTACTTTTATTTAGGGCAGCACCGGCTTGAATAAATGTCGACGCATTACAGGGTTAGAGCTGGGGAAACGTGGCTTGAATGAGAAGTTCAAAAATCAGTCTGCTGAACGCATTTTGTAAATTGCGCGCAGCAGCGCCGACATAACGGGTTGCCCCGTTTTTTTAGCAAATACACTCACCTTCAGATCAACAAATTTATGTCCTCTCTTCTCGAACAGCGCCTGGATGTCACACTCCACCTGCAGTAGAGTGCCCCCTCGAACGGCGGCATAAAACTGAGATTCAGTTTGTAAATGTATCCATGGGTTCATGTAAACGTTAGCGGCCAGCGCCCAATTCGTCAGCCCGAGCATAAAACCAGCATTCGCAAAATCACCCTGTTTAACCTGGTGCAGCTCAGGCATTGCGCTTGCATCTTTTAGATAACTGGGAATCTCGCAGTTCTGATCCCACCATACTTCAAGAGCCGACATACCCACTTCCTGCAGCCGTTGCATTGTTTCAAGGTTCGCTGGCGGCGGCGGCCGATTGGGTTCCACTAATACGTCGCCCCGCATGCTGGGTGGTTCCGGTAATCTCGTCAGGGATACCTCCCCACTGGCATTGAGTGTTCCCGTGGAATCTAGAAGCGCACTTTGGTATGACGAGTCGGATATATCAGTCAGCTTCACATGAAAGCTATCACCGTCATAGGTAGGCTTGTGTATCACTACTTTGGAATGGCCTCGTGTCAGCCATTCCATTCCCCAGGCCTGGACGCCAGGGTGTATAAGGTAGGCGGACACGACGACGCCCGGCACCAGTCCTCCTTTGAATCCATAGCCCCGAGCCATCTCGTCGGAGTGAATTCGGTTATCCGAATCAGGGGAAGTGTTGAAAGCAATGGCTTGCCAATCTCGTGGAGTGTGCATGCGTTGATCCTCTACTAAAAGGTGATACAAATTTGACTGGCGAACCATTCAGTCACGCTATATTCTGCCTCGACATCGGGTGCGTATTCTAATCGCCGCCGCGCTATTAAATCCCACATCTTGCCAAGGCAAAGTATTACTACCTGTATACTACTTCTTTGGCAGTATATACCTTGCCCCGGATGTCGTAGCCAGCAGGCGAGAACAGCCACAGATGCCAGCGCAAATTTAGAGCCAGTCGGCTGGAGATTTTTGACGATGAGCGTTTATAGCAGTATTCGCGCTTTCCTGGACAAACGCATCGACTATCCAGCAGCAATTGCCGGAGCCATTGTTCTGGGAAGTATCGTATTTTTCATCAACATGGACCATGGCTGGAATAGCGCTTTATTGGCTGCGGCAAAACAAGCCACGTACACTTTTTTTGCCGGGGGTTATATGGTCCGTCTAAACGAGCGCATAGCGCTGGCATTAAACCCGGCAATAGTCGCCGTTCCGGCTGGTATGGTGTGCGCAGGTGGCCTGGCGGTAAGTCTTACCTACCTTGTCCATAGCCTGAAGGGCACGCCGGAGCCGCTCAATTCGACGATTCCCACGATGTTACTGGTCTCTATAGCCTTTCTGTTCCTCGGTGCGAGAGCGAGGGATAAAAGGTCTCGTCAGCAATCGACATAGGACGCTAATTGAACACTTCGCTTTGACGATATGCTGGATCGTCTTCGATAGGGGCTTTCCAGATTGTAAAAATAGAAAAGACCGGGGTTGGCTCTAAAGGTCGTTAGAAGCGGCCCTTCATCGAAAACCCCGTCAGACCGAGTAAAATTAGTAGCCTATTAAGGTTTCGCGACTGCGGCTGACTGGTGCTTTGCGCCGAAAATCTGGGGGTGCAGTCATGCGGCAAGCTCATTAAGATACTGTTTTCGGTTTCTGGTGGCAGCAGGTGATGGGTTTTTGTTGCCCTCTTCGCTATGAGTTAGTGCAACAGAGAAGGTGAGATGATTTCAAATGGTCAATGAGGACGACGTTCAGGAACAAAAACGGATGGGGACAGCCATGCAGGTGCTGGCTTGGACAGTACTGCTCGCGCTGGGTATCTTCTTTTTCAGTGATTTTCTCGAAAAGCAACACAATCCCAATCAGTCCTTGCAGACGCGCTATACCGATGATGGGATACGAGAAGTTGTGCTGCAGCGTAATAAATCCGGCCACTATGTTACCGCTGGGAAAATTAACGGCAAGCCGGTAACGTTCATGTTAGACACTGGGGCGACTGGCGTGGCGATTCCAGAAAGCCAGGCGGTCAAGCTCGGGCTACGTCGCGGCGCTGCTTTTCCCACCCAGACTGCAAATGGTATGTCTAAGAGCTATGCCGCGACGCTCGATCGGGTCAGTGTTGGTGGCATTGAGCTCTATGACATTTCCGCCGGAATCACGCCAGGCCTAAAAACCAAGGAGATACTCCTTGGAATGTCTTTTTTGAAGCATATAGAGTTCACTCAGCGGGGCGATACATTGACTCTGCGACAGTAGAGATGCGATACCGTATCAAGTCTGGCTATTATCCCTTTGGCGTTGTGAGGGTATGCGTCTGGACGTTTTACCCCGGCGGCTGCCTCTTCACTGTGGGTAAAGTCGGTAAAGCTAACTTAATCATGAGAGGTTAGAGCAATCAGTCTGCGCATGATGTGAACTAGTCGATGGGGGCATTGGTGAGTCGCGGCCATGACTGTGCCAGCTCAGGTGTCTACCGGCACAAGGCGCAGAATCTGCCCGCCGTCAGTGTGCTCCAGTAATAGGTAAACGTTGCCGTCAGGTCCCGTTTCAATGTCGCGAATGCGCGCGAGTTGCTTGACGAGAACCTCGTAGTGAACAAAGCGATCATTTTCATCGAGCACAATACGGTACAGCTCCGAGCCTTTTAGCGAACCCACCAGCGCGTTGCCCCGCCAGTTTGGAAATTGTTTTCCTTCGTAAAAGATGAAACTCGAGACTGCCGGCGCGGGTGTAAGATCAACCACTGGTTGTTCAATATCGTTGAGATCGAAAGTGATATTCAGCCATTCGCCATACTCTATAGGCGTGCCATCGTAGTTTAGACCCATGGAGTACAGCGGCCAGCCATAGTTGCGTCCGGGTAAGAGCAGGTTTAGCTCGTCGCCGCCGCGGGGGCCCATCTCGGTGGACCAGAGTTTCCCGGTCTGCAGGTTGAATTCCAGACCCTGCGGACTGCGATGGCCGTAGGTCCAGGTGGTGGGGTAAGCGCCTCTATTATCTATAAACGGATTGTCTGTCGGAACACGGCCGTCGTCGTGTACCCGATGTATTTTCCCCCAGGGTTTTGACAGATCCTGCACCCCGTCAAAATTACTCTTCCCTTTTATGCCCACACTGATGTAGAGAAAACCCGCGTCATCAAACGCCAGTCGGCCACCTGCGCCGACATCTGGTATGACAGAGTAATACTCCGGGCCCGGGTCCCAGATTTCTTCTTCATCTACCCATTGGCCATTGCGGATGCGTCCGCGCACAACTCGATTGAAACTCCTGTGGATGAGCCAGCACTCAGCGCATCGCTCGGTGTGATGCAGGTAAATCCACCCGTTGTTTTCATAGTCGGGGTGTAGGGCAATATCCAGTAACCAGCCATGCCCCCATACCAATATTGCTTCAAAACTGTCATCGAACACTTCCGGAGTGCCGCTCACCAATTCTGAAATACGCCCGTCGGTATCGACGATGCGCAGTCCCTTCATTTTCTCTGAAACCAGTATCCGTCCATCGGGCAGCGGTTGAATCGAGAAAGGCAGGGGATCCAACGTATTAGTGACCACCTCGATGCGAAAATCTTCTACCTCCGTTATGACTACGCCTTTGGGAATAGTGACTGGCGCGTCTGTGTTGAATTCAGTGAACAGGCGGTCCACCCGTCGCTCGGCAATATAAATCGCCAGGCCTCGGATTTCCTCGATTGAAAGTTGATCCGACCACGCCTGCATGCCGTTCTGTGGAAAACCGTGAGCGATACTTTTGCTCAGATCGGCGACTGAATCACCGTGTGTCAAATCGACGCCCATGAGGGCGGGGCCTAGCGGTAGATTGCCGTTAAGGTCGGCGCCATGGCAGTTACTGCAATGCTCTTCGAAGTTAGCGACGAAAGGGTCGATTGCACTGCCATTTCTTAAAAACATGAAGGCGCCGAATGCGAGAAGCACGATGATTAAAGAAACAAGCAGTGTTTTTTTCAGAGTGGTTGCCTATAAGTGCCTGTGATTACTAGGTAAATAGCATAACTGTCATCGGGGAATCGTTTCTATATCCTCTGTGTAAATGCCAGTTCAGTCTACCTCAGCCGGAAAATCGCTTGAAATCCGGGCGTGTTCATTGGGGCCAGTGGCCACCAAAATTCACCCTCTAGGACCGTTTTTCTGGTATTTTTGGCATTCGTCTCGAAGTATTGAGGTATATCATCATGTCTGTAAACCGAGTTTTGCATCTTTTGTCGGCTTTCAGCCTGATTTCGCTGTTTCTCCTCTTGTCCGCCTGCAGCGATAGTAATAACAACCAGGATTCGTCTGATCAGCCGCCTATTGCTTCTGCTCGCGTGGCAACCGAGGCAGACCTGCTGTCCGGGCCGCTCGCCCGTGGCGTTGCCGGTGACTACGTGTTGGAAAATGAGTATTTGCGAGTCATTATTCAGAAGCCCGGAAGGCAGTGGCTGAGTATTGGAACTCACGGTGCCAACATCATCGATGTGAGCCGCAAGGATGAGACCGGTGCCATGCTGCCCGATCATCTGGAAGAGTTTGTTATTGGTCTGAATATTGAGAACACGCCGAACTATACAGACATACGCATCGAGAACGATGGCAGTGATGGTCAGCCCGCCATGATCTGCGCTATCGGGCCTGATGACTTGCTCGAACTCGCCAATGCTAGTTCTGCGGTTAGCGCTTTCGGTATCCCGTTGCCGGCCGCTGCCGATGATAAGGATTTGCCCGTCGAGATTGAAACCTGCTACAGCTTGGAAGTAGGTGCTAAATATGTCGTGTTAGATAGCACCTTCAGGAATCTCGGTCTCGAAGCGTTTGATGTTTACATGACGGAATACCTGAATGGCTCCGGTCAGGTCGAGTTTTTTCAGACCTACGCGGGCTTTGGTGACCCGACGCTGACGTCCTCTTGCCCACAGGAGTCTTACGTCGCTTGCGAGGCGCTGGAGGGTGACCTGTGTGACCAGTGTAATTTCGTTGCTTATGCGGGTGTAGATGGCGCCTCGGGCGTTTCTTACGGCCTGATTCACGGTGAACAGGGCTCTTCCAGCTTTTCGCAGGTGGGCGTTAATATCATCGTATACGGTTCTTCGGCGGCGGAACTTCTCGTCGGGCTTATCCCCGCGAACTACACCATCCCCGCTGAGGGCTGGTTGTTGTTGCGGCGATATTTTGCCGTCGGTGACGGCACTGTTGCCAGTATTGCCGACATTCGAAACGAGATATTCGGTATTGAGGCGGTTGAAGTACGTGGCACCATCAGCAGCGCGGGAGAGGTATTGAAGAACGCGCAAGTTACTGTTTATCAAGTGCTGGATGGGCTGACTAACCCACCCGCATTATTTATAGTCAACCATACCACCACCAATTCTTCCGGCGAATATAGTCTCAGTTTGCCTCCGGGTGAATACCAGATCAGGGCTAATATGGAAGGCTATCGTTTTCCCGATAGTGATCCGTCACTACTGGTGGCGCAGGCAGACACAGCGGTGACCCGCGACTTCGAGATGCCGCAGTCAGGCTTTCTCGAGGTCACAGTCATAGACGAGATCGGACCAGGACCCGCTAAGCTACAATTGGTAGGCTTTGACCCCAGCCCGCCAGTGACGAATGTTGTTGCCACACTTATCGGTGGTCAAGAGGCCGGAGTCTTTGGCGATTACAAGGCCGACGAATTGCCTTTTGGTATCGCCCAGGCGGCTTTTATCGATCGCACGGGCGTCAGCGAGCGGATTACTGTTGAAGCCGGTGATTATCAATTGGTGATTTCCAGGGGGCCGCGATACTCCGCTTTCAAACAAGACATAACGATCACGCCTGGACAGGTCACCACCGTGCAGGCGGAGATTGTGAAGGTGATTGATGACACTGGCTTTGTGCACGGCGACTTCCACGTTCACTCCATCGATAGTCCCGACTCAGAAGTAACTCGCGCCGAGCGCGTGGCCGTGATGCTGGCAGAGGGAATGGACTTTTTTACGCCCTCAGATCACGGCTTTCGCTCTGACTTTGGTCCTACCTTGCAGTCGATGGGTGTCGAGGACCTGATTGGCGTGGCGACAAGCGGTGAAACCACCACCTTCGATTACGGACACTTCAACAGTTGGCCGACGACGCGTGATCCAGACAGGCTCAGCGGTGGCGCTTTTGATTGGGCCGGTGCGGCGCCTCCGGGCATGGACTTCCCTGCCTATGGAAGTTTCAGCCTGTCGCCGGCTGAGATTATTTCTGGGTTGCATGACGACCCCATGGATAATTTGGTGCAGATTAACCACATCGCTGGCTATTTTGGTCCTAGTGGTTTGGGGGTGGACACGGGTTTGGTGCCGCCTGCATCCAGCTCGGACCTGTCAGCCAAAAGACTCGATCCTTCTATTGGCAATGGCTTTGATAGTGGTTTTGATGCGCTTGAAGTATGGATCGGTACCAATGGCCTGAGTGGTATAGAGACGGAGTTCCTTGGCCAAAATCTCGGTGATTGGATCAACATGATTAGTCAGGGCCTTGTGCGCATTGGTATTGCTAATTCCGACACTCATGATCGCCGGTTCACCCGGACATCAGCTCGCACATTGATTGCCAATGCGACTACTAATCCACCGGATATCGCGGCAGATGCCGAAGGTCTCGCGGCGAATGTGTTGGCCGGTAAAGCGGTGGGTACCAATGCGCCGTTCTTTTTACTGCAGGCGGACGGCGAGTTTGGCGGGGTGTTGCAGCGGGCGGGTTTGCGCCTTGAAGAAAACATCACAATGCCGGTAGATGCCGGGAGTGATGTGATTTTGACTGCCACCATTAGCACCCCGGAATGGGCGCCCGTAGATATCGTGGAGTTCTACGTTAACAACCAGCCGGAACGCACTACTGATATCGGTACGGCTGCCCGCTACGGCGTTTGCTCGAACGCTCAGGTCAGCGCTGGTGATGCTGGTTGGGAAGCCGTGGAAGTTGTGATTAATGAATCGGTGCAGGGAGCGTCACGTACAGATATTACCGTGACGCTAACACTGGAGGATATTACCGAGGATACGTGGGTTCTCGCGACAGTCCGCGGCACTGATGGTATTTCCCCGCCGCTGTTTCCAGTGTTACCGGCAAGTTTGAACACCGATAGTAATTTGACACTGGAAGATCTGACGGATGGCAATCTTGGAGAATCGGGTACGCCGGCGTTTGGGTTTACCAATCCGCTGTTTTTCGATGTCGCCGGCGATGGCTGGACTCCGCCGGGGGTGGCCAATGCGCCTTGTTCGCAATAGACTGGACCGCCCATCAGATTCCAAGCAATTACTGGTTATTTGAATGGACATTGCCACACCGCGCCCCCCGATCAAACCCAGCTGCGGTAGCATCGCTTTGAATGCCTTGCTGTTCCAGCACTGCAAGGACATTGGTGTGACTGGGATAGTGGGGCATCTGGTGCATTGGCAGTTGGCAGACGCGACTCGCAGCCGAGCGCGTTAAATTGCCAACTAAAATAAGTATCCTGACTCTGCTGAACTCTCTGCCACGGGTAGAGGTCGTGATCGAGATTCCCCGGGGTAGTTTCGTCAAGCGCGATGGCAGTGGCCGAGTCGATTTTGTTTCACCTCTTCCCTGCCCCTACAACTATGGCTCGGTGCATCAATATATTGGTGGCGAGGGCGATTTTCTGGACGCTGTCGTCATGGGGCCTCGTTTGCCAGTCGGCAGCGTGGTGCAGGTAACTGCCTATGGCGCAGTGGGCTTGTCGGAGCGATATATGTCCGACGACAAGCTTATTTGTGCAGTGCGGCCCATCAATGCCCATGAGCGGCGTAAAATTGTGTGGTTTTTTCACTTCTACGCATTGTTCAAGGGCCTCCTTAACCGAATTCGCGGACGGGCAGGGCGCTCTCAGTGCGAAGGGTGGGGTGATGCAGCGGAGGCGATTGCCAGAGCAGTTCCGGTTCAAAATGCGCCTGTGGGGAATCGAGTCTCGATGCGGTAATGCTCAGTTTACTACTTTGGCAGGGGCGCAGTGATCACGCGGTGCTGGTGACGGTGTTTTGCTCCTTCGATTGTGACCCCCACATTTCAGAAACATAGCTTTTTGCAATCAGATCAGCCCCACCGCTCTGGACGCCTCATTTAAATCAGCCGTGAAGGGATCGACATCAGCATCTCTGTGCCAGTTATATTCCGTAGCCTTGGCTATCTTCTCAGCTGTTTCAATTCCAAATAATCTGGTGATGATGGCCAAAGTCATATCGATACCTGCAGACACTCCCGAGGAGGTGAAGAACTTTTCGTCCTCCACCCAGCGTGCCTTCTCGATCCACTGCACATTGTTGGATTGCTGGGTCGCCAGCGAAAAAAACTGTTTGTTTGAAGTAGCTCTTTTACCTTCCAGACAACCTGCCTTGGCCAGAAGGGCAGAACCGGTGCATACGGAGGCGACAATGTCTGCGCGCTCAGATTTTTCTCTGAGGAAATTCAGGAGTGCACTATTTTCTAACTCGATTCTGGTACCGAAGCCCCCCGGAACCAGCACGATATCCAGAGGCGGACAACTACTGAAATCGTGATCGGGTTCCACGCGAGGACCCGCATCCAGCGCAACCCTTATCGCAGCGGTAACAGAATCCATATTTTGCGCAATCATCTTGATTTCAACGATATCCGTGCCCAGCATCGAGAACATTTCCAGTGGGCCGAACATGTCCAACATCTCGAAGCCGGGATAAAGGACAGCGCCAATCTTGAATGGGGGTGAATTCATTTTTTTATTCCAGAAGAAGCCGCGGCAGTAGAGGTTATACTCAATGTTCCGCGATGGCGAGGTTCCCCGCCGGAGTCCCTTTGTGCGGGTGCCCTCTGTTGTCAGGATGGTTTTGCCTGATGACTCGTTGCCGGCTCGAAGGTTGACCACGCTGCACTATAAAATAGATTCACACACGAATACCTTCACATTTCCGCCCGATGGTGACCTTACTGCCGTGGACTTCAAAGCAACTCACTGACATCGCAGACGCTTATAACCAGCGTACTGGAGCCCTGCGGGACCTAATGACACTGCCAGAATCTTTCCCTGGCCAGGACGGTTTTGGCACTCTGCTCCAATGAGTGTCAGACGCTCTTATCAACAGGTGGTTATCGCCTCCTGAGTAACCGGCGATATTGACACGTGTTCGTCAAACCAGCGCCCTGGCCGGAATCGACATCAATCTTTTTTGTCAGGCTGCAACCGGCGCCTCCTGAGGTCCCCGCACCAGTCTGCCGGGCATGGCACCTGTGGGGGTTCCGTTTTCAAGGATTATCTCGCCACTACAGATCGTCATGCGGTAACCGTCGACACGTTGTACCAATCGACGCGCCTCGGCGGGCAGGTCGTAGACCATTTCCGGTGGGTGAATGGTCAGGCCGTCGTAGTCAATGACATTGATGTCTGCTTTCATACCTACAGCGATGAGGCCGCGGTCGTCGAGCCCATAAAATGTGGCTGTACGCCGGGTCTGTTTGTGGACCAGCTCCTCGATCGGCAAGCGCTCCCCCCGGCTGCGATCCCGGGCCCAGTGAGTGAGTAGGTAGCTCGGCATACTGGCATCGCAAATCAGACCGCAGTGAGCACCACCATCAGATAGGCCAAACACCGCGTGAGGATGCTGCATCATTTCACGCAGCGCTTCAAAATTGCCATTGGAGTAACCCAGCAACGGCATATAGATAATACCTTTGCCATTACGTTCCAGCATTGTGTCGTAGGCCAACTCGGCTGGGGAACAGCCCTTGCGCTGCGCCCGGTGCAGCACACTTTGGTCGCGCGCTGGCTCGTAGTCGATGGGGTCGCCCAAAGGAAACATGTTGTCCCAGGCGGTCAAGCTCTTGGTAAAGACTTCTGGCAGGCCACTAAGGTCCGGCGGATTGTCGAGTATGGCGCGGCGCATTTCGGGCTCGCTCAAGGCTGCTACGCGCTCAGCGATCGGCAATGCCGCTAGTGGCTGATACGCCTCGTGCAGAATGAAGGGGTGTCCTGAGCTTTCCAGGCTGAACAAAACGCCCGCTGGGCGTTGCGCCACCTGCGGTGTCAGCGTACCGCCATTGGCTCGGTCCTCGTCGACGGCGGTTAGCAAGCGCTGCCACTGCTGCGGGTCTTCGTTGTTTTGCAGGCAGGCAAAGGTGACAGGCCGGCCGGTTTCGCGGCCGACCTGGCTCATCCACGCTAGCTCTTCCTCTTCCGGGGCCAGATCGCTGGCGACCTCGAACACGCCGTGACCCACCTCGCCCAGCACACGGCCAATCCCGATGACTTCCTCTCGGTCTGCGGTGGTGCCAGGTGCCAGCTCGCCGTCCTTTGCTCGGTGCAAGATGGTACGTGTGGTGGAAAATCCCAGTGCACCCGCCTGCAAGCCTTCCTTGACGATGGTTGCCATGGCATCCACCTCTTGCGGGCTGGCCATCTCATTGTTGGCCCCGCGCTCGCCCATTACGTAAGTTCGCACCGCGCCATGGGGCACCTGCGCACAAAAGTCAATGGCATGCGGAAGCTTGTCAATGGCATCAAGGTATTCCGGAAAGGTTTCCCAGTTCCACTGAATACCCTCGACCAGCGCGGCGCCGGGAATATCCTCTACGCCTTCCATCAGCTGAATGAGATAGTCCTCTTTGCCGGGAACAACTGGCGCAAAGCCCACGCCGCAATTCCCCATCACTACAGTGGTGACGCCGTTCCAGCTGGAGGGCGACAGCATGGGATCCCAGCTCACCTGTCCGTCATAATGGGTGTGGATATCGACCCAGCCCGGTGTGACCAATAGGCCACCGGCGTCTACTTCTTTGCTACCTGGCCCCAAATCTTTGCCGACCGCGGCGATGCGTCCATTGGTGATTGCCACATCGATCTCTTGCGCTGCTGAGCCACTGCCGTCGATGACGCTCCCATTCCGAATAACCATGTCGTACATTGCTGTATCTCCCGTTGTGTGCTGTGCCGCTAAAAAGGGCTTCTAGGCGCCGCGCGTCGCCGCTGGGCTATGTATACATCTGAAATCATTAACTGAGAAATGACTTCGCCGCGCCCATCAAGCCCCCTAGACCTCCAGCGGATTCTAACAAGCTTCCGCCGCTGCTGGATTTATCCATGATCTGAGGCAGGATCTCTGCGAGACCCGCTGCGGCGCCACTCGAATCGGTCCCGAGTTGAGAGGCAAAGTTTGAAATCTGGCTTTCCCCCAATAGTTCCGTGATGTTGTCGGGCGAAATCGCTGTGTTTGCGCCATCTCCCAGCCAGGAACTGACGATATTGCCCAGATTGTCACTGGAGGCCATTTTACTGGCCAGTCCTGCCAGATCGAGTTTCCCCTGGGTATTACCGAGCAAGCTGTCCATGGCGCTGCCAATAGTCTCGCTATTTACTTGTAGCCCCAGCTTCTCTGACAGAAGTTGTGCGCAAAGTTCGTTTACTTCCATGATTATATATCCCCCAAGGAGTTATCAGTGTTGACTAGTATAGTCATTGGTTAACAATGTGGTCTGGCAATCTGCGTATAAAACATACCTCTGGTATTGTGAATAAGATAGTCCTGCGCCAATTTCTCTGGTTATGCCGATGAGTCTGGAGTGATTGGTAGACAATAACGATCAAACGAAAAGGAAACCGCCTATGTCCGGCAGGCGCACCAAACTTGAATTCTCAGGAACAGACGGTCTGAAAATTGCGGGATTGTTAGAGACGCCCGATGGAGCGCCCCGGGCCTTCGCGCTTTTCGCACACTGTTTTACCTGCGGGAAGGATGTCGTTGCGGCATCGCGCATCGCACGATCACTGGTCGCGAGAGGTTATGCCGTAATGCGCTTTGACTTTACCGGGCTGGGCGGTAGTGACGGTGATTTCGCCAATTCTAATTTCTCTTCCAACATTGCCGATCTGATTCATGCGGCCGACTATTTGCGCGAGCATTACCGCGCACCCGCTTTATTGATTGGTCACAGCCTGGGCGGCGCGGCCGTTTTAGCTGCCGCACATGCTGTACCGGAGGCGGTTGGTGTGGTCACTATTGGAGCACCATCAGATCCTAGGCACGTGACCGCACAATTTGCCTGCGATTTGAAAGCCATAGAGCGGGACGGTAGTGCACAGGTAAGCCTTGCTGGCCGACCTTTCACCATCAAGAAGCAGTTTCTCGATGACCTAGAGCATCAGCACCAACAGGAAAAAATTGCTCATTTGAAGAAGGCTTTATTGGTGTTCCACTCTCCTGTAGACGTGACGGTTTCAATAAGTGAAGCCGAACAAATTTACCGTATGGCGAAACACCCCAAGAGCTTCGTTAGCCTGGATGATGCGGATCATTTGTTAACAAAATCGCGGGATTCAGAGTACGTCGCTGTGACGATTGCTGCCTGGGCATCGCGGTTTATTACTGATGCAGCGGCTGTGGTACAAGAAGAGACATCGCTGTCCAGTGGCCATGTTATGGTCTGCGAAAAGAACAAGAATTTCACCCGCACAGTATTGTCGGATCATCATGTGTGGCTGGCAGACGAAGCTACTTCAGTGGGCGGCAGCGATCTGGGTCCAGACCCATATGAGCACTTACTGGCTGCGCTGGGAACGTGTACTTCGATGACCATTCGCATGTATGCCAACCATAAAAAAATCCCGTTGGACGCTGTTACTGTCGAGTTGGAACATGATCGTCAGCACGTAAAGGATTGTGAGGGTTGTAGCAGTGAGCCCAGGAAGATCGAAATACTGCGCAAAATTATCACGCTGAAAGGAGAGTTTTCCGATCAGGAGCGACAGCGACTCCTGGAAATAGCCGACAGGTGTCCCGTGCATCAAACACTTCACGGCGACCTGAAAATTATAACAGAGCTGGTTAAATGAAGACTAGTTGACGAGCCCTTGTGCAGCGAGGTCATACATGAATGACTTGATAAAAGCCGAGCGCATGGCCGCCACATCGCTTTTTTCTTCCATGCCTGAAGACGCGCGCCACAGCAGAGCCTCCGTGTTGATTGCATAGAGGCTGGCCTCGAGATGGATGGAATTATGCTGCGACCAGAAATCTGAAGTCTGTCCTACCCGGTACGGCACGCCATAGACCCGACCGCGGCCGTAGTAGTCTCGCCCGTACACAGGGGCGTAGGCATAATACTTGCGCCCGGGGTGCAGCACCTCACTGTGGTCGCGACCAGCAAACAGGGTGACCAGCGCTGTGTCTACCTGGGCCTGGCCAGCCATCGCGATCACGTCCTCCTTATCAAGATCTGTGCCGCCCTTGATGGTATAACTGGCAACGGCATGCACTCCTTGCGCCTGCAGAGCTTTTGCGAAGTCCTGTTCGAAGGCACGTCGCCCCTCCTCGGTTTTGGCCACAGCCACCACCAGAACACCATGCAGTGCCTTGGCGTGGATATCTTTATCTACCCAGGACTTTCCTACCTTGGCCGTGGAGCTGCAGGCCGTTAGCAGGAAGCTCAAATATAAGCAGAACACTATTCGGATGTTGATAAGGATACCTCGTTATGCGTAAAGCTGTGGTTCCGTAAACCCGAACGATTGTCGCAACGAGCGGATCAGGACATGGCGAAGTGATTGCGAACAGCCATCATGGCATCGTTTCGGCGATCGGCAAGCAACACCGTATGCGCTGCGGGTAAGCGCCGGGCAATGTTCACGCCTTCCCCGTGATACAAGGTTTAGTCTGATCTTGCTGCCGGAACAAGGTATAGGCGATCATTCAGTCCGGCAATGAAGGATTGGCTGTGGCCAATAAACCAGTGGCGCTAGCCAGCGGCCAGTGGAATCGCGGCTACGGTGATCGAGAGAGTCTATGGCCGCGGCAAAGTGTCCCTCATTTGGGCCCTGTCATAACCCGTCACCAGCATGCCACACAATACATGTGCCCATTAGTGTGAAACGGTGTCAGAGCCTGTGAGTATAGGCATTACAAACGGGGTGTCTAGGAAAGGTTCAGTAACTATTCAAATTCGGTGGAACGTAGCCCGATCGCGAATGATTTCCTTCGGGTTTACCGGTGGCGATCAACTTCCCACTCAATTCGTAACCGCGTTCGAAGAGTAGATAGCAGTCTAGTTTCTTGGCGACACGCCTTTTATACTAGGGGAAATTGCGACACCGAACCATCAGAGGTTATGTATGTCCGTCACTCACAATAGGAGCCGACTATGAAGCGCTGGAATGGCTGGGGCGATGAGAGTAATGAGTTGGATTACGAATTGAGTTCCACAGCCTTGGGTTTTTTAGAGGGATTGATTGGCAAATCGACGCCCTTAGCCGATGCTAGCCTGAAGCAGGTGCTGGCGAGTGTCCCGCAATCTCGCTTGCCGGAGCATGCGCTCTATAGTGTCGATGCTGAGGATCGTATGCGCCACGCCAGGGGGCAGAGCCTGCCAGATTGGCTTGCCCTGCGCAGCGGCGAATTCGGTGTGTTTCCCGACGCTGTCGCCTTTCCTGACACAAGTGAGGAAGTTCGGGACTTATTGCGCCACGCCCGGGAAAACCAAATTGATGTTATTCCCTATGGTGGTGGCACCTCGGTAGTGGGGCATATCAATCCCGAAGCAAAAGGTCGCCCCGTGTTAACCATTGACATGACGGGTATGAATCAACTGATGTCATTGGATAAAGCGAGCCAGATCGCGACTTTTGGAGCCGGCACAATCGGGCCGGATGTGGAATCTCAACTGGCTGCTGAGGGTTATACTCTGGGACACTATCCGCAGTCATGGGAGCTTTCAACGATAGGCGGGTGGGTGGCGAGTCGCTCCAGTGGCCAACAGTCGATGCGCTACGGGCGCATAGAGCAGATGTTTGCCGGTGGCCGGATTGAAACTCTGGAGGGCACACTCGACATTCCTACCTTTCCTGCAACTTCAGCCGGGCCCGACATACGTGAGTTTTTCCTCGGCACTGAGGGACGTCTTGGCATCATTACTGAGGTTAAAGCTCGCGTCACTCCGCTACCCGCGTATGAAGCCTTTCACGTACTATTTTTTCCGAGTTGGGATATAGCACTGGTGGCGGTTCGGGAAATCGTCCAAAACAAAATGCAACTGTCCATGATGCGTTTGAGTAACCAGTTGGAGACGTTTACGCAACTTAAACTCGCTGGTAGCGCGCGCATCATTGGTCTGTTGGAATCCTATCTAAAAATGCGTGGCGTCGCAGGTGAAAAAGTTATGTTCACGTTCGGTGTTACTGGATCGAAGGGGCAATGTGCCGCGGCTCTGCGTCTTACCAGA
>PKCY01000283.1 GCA_002862985.1 Haliea sp. | reverse complement strand
GTCGGCAAAGTAGTACCGTCTACCACTAAAAGAATACGATCAGCTACCTCCATTTCCGCCCATCCACGTCGAATACCTTCTCGCTCTATCTCATCGGCACCGTTTCTAAGTCCGGCGGTATCTACAATATGGAGGGGCATGCCGTCTATTTGAATATGCTCATGCAATACATCGCGGGTAGTGCCTTCGATCGAGGTAACGATGGCTGTATCGTTTCCGGAAAGAGCGTTTAGTAGACTGGACTTACCGGCGTTTGGTTTGCCGGCAATGACCAGCGTCATCCCCTCTTGAACAAGGCTCCCCTGCCTGGCTTGTGTGGCTATAGACAGGAACTGTTTAATGATGGCCTCTAGTTTTTCCTTGACCTGACCTACTTCGATAAAATCGATTTCTTCCTCGGGAAAATCAATAGCCGCTTCGATGTAGATACGCAATTGTGTGACTTGCTCTATGAGCAAATTGATTTTTTGGGAAAATATACCCTGTAAGGATCGGCTGGCATTGACGACAGCCTGTTCGGTGGTGCTGTTGATTATATCGGCAATGGCTTCAGCCTGCGTCAGGTCAATTTTGTCGTTGAGATACGCTCGCTGTGAAAATTCGCCAGGTTGGGCTTGTCGGGCGCCTAGTCTGCAACTTTCGCGCACAAGTAGGTCGAGAATGACTGGGCCGCCATGGGCCTGCAGTTCCACAACGTCTTCTCCGGTGAAGGAGTGAGGCCCGGGGAAAAACAGAGCTAGGCCGACATCTAGTGCATTGTTATCGCTGCTATGAAAGGAGCAATAATGAGCGTAGCGGGGGTTTAGTTGTGTGCGGGTAATCGATGACCCTATGGTGAGCGCGTTTTCACCAGATAGTCTGACGATGCCTACGCCGCCAGAACCGGAGGCGGTGGCAATTGCGACGATTGTCTCCTGGTCCATTGCGCAATTTCCTCACTCACTTATGGTGAGCGACATCAGGTCTTGGCAGCCGCGTTCTCAATCTGCCGTGTGATCACATATTGCTGTGCCATGGACAATAAGTTGTTGACCACCCAGTACAGAACCAAACCAGCTGGAAACCAGAGAAAGAAGAATGTAAACATGACCGGCATCCATTGCATAATCTTCGCCTGCATTGGATCCGGTGGCGGGGGATTGAGTTTCTGCATGTAAAACATACTCGCGCCCATCATCAGTGGCAGGACAAAATAGGGGTCCATGACGGATAAATCTTTAATCCACAGAATGAACGGAGCGTGTCGAAGTTCGACACTTTCCATTAACATCCAGTACAAACCGATAAATACTGGCATTTGTACCAGAATGGGAAGGCAACCACCCATGGGATTGATCTTCTCCTTTTTGTAGAGCTCCATCATCGCCTGTGATTGCTTTTGTTTGTCGTCAGCGAACTGTTCTCTTAGTGCGACGAGCTTGGGCTGAACCCTGCGCATATTCGCCATAGACCGGTACGAGGCGGCAGACAGTTTGAAGAAGGCACCCTTGATTAACACCGTCAGCAGAATAATGGCCACACCCCAGTTTCCGACGAGGGCATGTATGTTAGTCAGCAACCAGAATAATGGCTGCGCAATCCACCACAACCACCCATAGTCGACACTGAGATCGAGATAGGGAGAAATTTCCTTGAGTCGATATTGATCTTTGGGCCCGGCATAAAAACCGGCACCGACGTTACCTGATTTTCCAGGGTCTAAAACTAACGGAGGAGCGGTGAACCCTGCAATATTGAAACCGCTTTTTGTTACACGGGCGCTGTAAGTATTGGTTTGATCCGGATTGGGAATCCACGCGCTTAGAAAGTAATGCTGCACCATAGCAACCCAGCCACCGGGCAAGGGGGCTTTGAACGTTTCTTCGGTGAGGTCTTCAAAGGTGAATTTAGTAAATCTGTCATCCGGCTGTGTGAGTGCAACGCCCAGGAACGGTTGCATACCCATCGCATTGTCGGTTGCTAGTGGCGGGGGTCCACTCTGCCGTTTTATTTGGCCGAACATATTCGCTTGCCAACGTTGGCTACTGTTGTTTTCTACTAGATATTCAACGTCTACCAGATAGTCTCCCCGACGCAGGTTCAATCGTTTGGTTATTTTTATATCGCCATTGCCTTCCCACATCAGGTCGACTGTCAGTGCATCGAGCCCCTCTGTCAGGGAATAGCGTTTTGCAGTGCTTGTGTATTTCGCACGCTCGCTGCTGTCGATTCCGTCATCCCCGATCAGTCCGCTTTGTGCCACGTAAATGAGAGATTCGTTGTCTTCCAGAAGAACAAAAGGCTTATTAGGGTTGTCCAGTTCTGCGAGATACTTCGGCAGTGATAATTCAATAATGTCGCCACCGTCTAAGTCGATTGCCATTTGCAGGACGTCGGTGTGTATCTGGATGATTCTGCTGCTGCTGACCGAAGTAGGCGCGGGTGGTTTGGATTCTGTCGGGGTGTCTGTTTGGGTTTGTTCCGGAACAGCAGGAATATCATCTTGCAGGGAAGCCCGAGAATCCAGGTTCGGCTCAGGTAGCGCAGATGGCATATCGTCCGTATCGGAAATGATTCGTGAGGTTTCCTGCACGGTTGTCGCGATTCTTGCATCTTTAAATGCCACCCACTCTGTTAGCAACATGAACGAGAGAGCAGCTATAGCGCCTATGAGCAATGTGCGTTGCAAATCCATAATTAAATGTCTGTGTTTTTAGTGTGAGTGCGAACAGGGAGGTACGGGATCTTCACCACCTTCGTGCCAAGGGTGACATCGTGCTATGCGACGTATGGCTAGATAGCCGCCCTTTGTTACCCCATGTAAAGCGATGGCTTCTTGGGCGTAATTGGAACAACTGGGATAGAACCTGCAATTATCTCCTATGAACGGACTGAGGCACGCCTTGTAGCAGGAGATAAAGAAAATGAACGTGCGCCGCATTAGGAGTCCTGACTGGTGCCTGGTTCAGTCTTGGTGGTGTGGCGAATCAGTTTCTGCCACTGGAGCTGCAATATAGAGGATAGTTCGGCATTGTCCAACTTCCCGACACCTCCTCTGGCTAGCAGCACAACGTCCATCGGTGACTCAGTGCCCGGTTGGGTGCGAAAAAACTCTCGAGCCAGTCGTTTTATTCGATTGCGATCAACAGCTAATCGAACATGTTTCTTGGCAATGACTAACCCTAGCCGGTGCCCGGTTTTATCATTGTGCTTAGCCAGTAGGAGCAGGTTTCTATGTGAAGCCCGTGCATCGGGGTCGTCAAATACACGGCTGTAGTCTTTGGCATTGAGTAATCGCTTTGTGCTGCCAAAATTGTGGTCTGCTATGGAGCTGGCCACACAAACAGTTGTCCTATGCGGACAGACGCTTGCGGCCTTTGGCGCGACGACGGTTCAGGACTTGGCGGCCACCCTTTGTAGCCATGCGAGAGCGAAAGCCGTGAGTGCGCTTGCGTTTAATGACACTGGGCTGAAATGTTCTTTTCATAACGGATTTCCAGATGTTTCGGTTGGGCGGGACATTGGCGCTGAGGCATGAATTTGCTGCGGCGATAAGTCCGACCAAAAAAAGGTGGGGTATTCTATGTAAACGAGCTGTCTAATACAATCTAAAGCGCGTTAAATTTCTATCCGTGCAGTGGGGTAGTGTGCCGGGAACCCGTCGTTGATGCCCCGAAAAACCCTTGGTGAGCCTCTTTTATAAAATGCAGTTAGGGCGGCAAGCAGGGGCAGTTACGCACATCTTTTCAAAAAGATATGCACAAGTTATCAACAAGTTTTTTTGCTCTAGAAATAAATTGGCGAATTAGCGCGGAATAGACAGTAAAGCTATGTAAGACGCTGTAATATAAAGAAAATTAACATTTATATTTTTCCTGTTTATTTGTGGATAACTCTTCAGATCACGGGTACTATGTGTGCACTGGGTGGCCAAAAGCGGCTTCCTGAGTAGGTTTTTGTTATCACTCGTTATTTTATTAGCAGGCTTGGGTTTTCGACCCAGCTTGGAGGGGATTTTCTTTGCCTGAAGGAGTTTGGCAGCAGTGTGTTAGTCAATTGCGGGATGAGCTGCCCGCGCAGCAGTTTAATACTTGGATTCGGCCCTTGGGTGTGCGGGTAGACGAAAACGCGCTGACCCTGTTCGCCCCCAACCGATTTATCAAAGACTTTGTCGCGGAAAAGTATTCCGGGCGAATTTGTGAGTTGGTGAGGGAGCTACAGCCCGACCAGACTATGGATGTCACGCTTGCGATCGGGACCAATAGCGCGGTCAACGAATCGGTAAGCGCATCAGCGGCCATTATCCAGCACGCCGTTATGCAGTCTAGTTCGGTGGGTAATAGCGCCCAGCCGGCGTTATCCGGTCGTGCGATATCGCCAGGGTTTGAGGGTGCGGCCGTGACACGTATCCGACAAGCGCCTGTGCAACGAGAACAGTTGCGCAAAGCGGAAATTGAGGGGTCTCTTCAACATCAGCACCATTTGGACCCCAATTACACTTTTGAGAGCTTTGTAGAGGGCAAATCAAATCAACTAGCCCTCGCTGCGGCGCAGCAGGTGGCAGAGAATCCGGGCGACTCTTATAACCCGCTGTTTCTTTATGGTGGAGTCGGGTTGGGGAAAACACACTTAATGCATGCCGTGGGTAATGCGCTGGCGGCACAAAACCCGCAAGCGAAGGTTGTCTATCTGCATTCCGAGCGTTTTGTTGCCGACATGGTAAAAGCGCTGCAGCTCAATGCGATTACTGATTTTAAGCGCTACTACCGTTCTGTGGATGCCTTGCTAATCGACGATATTCAATTCTTTGCAAAGAAGGATCGATCTCAGGAGGAATTTTTCCACACGTTTAACGCCCTGCTAGAGGGCGGTCAACAAATGATACTGACTTGCGATCGTTACCCCAAGGAAATAGACGGATTGGAAGAGCGACTAAAATCCCGGCTGGGCTGGGGTTTGACCGTTGCGGTCGAGCCGCCCGAACTGGAGACAAGGGTTGCCATTTTGTTGAAAAAGGCAGCTGAGGTACGCATCGACCTACCTCCAGACGCGGCCTTTTTCATTGCGCAGCGCATGCGCTCCAATGTGAGAGAGCTAGAAGGCGCGCTAAAGAGAGTGATAGCGAGTGCTCGCTTTGGGGGCCGGCCCATCGATATCGACCTGATAAAAGAGAGCCTTAAAGACCTGTTGGCCCTTCAGGATAAGCAGGTCAGCATGGACAATATCCAGCGTACGGCAGCGGAGTATTACAAGATTAAGATCGCGGATATGATGTCGCGCCGGCGCAGTCGCTCGGTCGCCAGACCTCGCCAGATGGCGATGGCCTTGTCGAAAGAGTTAACCAACCACAGCTTGCCCGAAATCGGGGATAGTTTTGGGGGCAGAGATCACACGACAGTTCTTCACGCATGCCGTAAAATTAAAGAGCTTCGAGAGACAAACTCTGACATTCGGGAAGACTACAAAAACTTGCTCCGATCGCTCACAACCTGAGCAGATAAATAATACAACGTTGTGTTTATGGCCCTCAATTATGCGGCTATAAAAAATAGAATCACTTTTAGGGAAGGGATAACACACCTATGAAGTTCAGTATTTCGCGAGACAACCTGGTCAAGTCCTTGAACCTGGTGGCTGGTGTCGTGGAGCGCCGCCAGACATTGCCCATTCTTGCGAATGTTTTGATGGCTTTGGATGGCGATCGTTTGTCGTTGACGGGAACGGATCTTGAAGTGGAGTTGGTTGGGCGCGTAAAACTCGATGCTGCCGGGGATTCCGGCGAGGTCACAGTTCCGGCGCGCAAGTTAGCCGACATCTGTAAGTCGCTGCCTGAAGGAAGTAAAATTAACTTCAGCGTGAAAGAGAACAAAGTAACTGTAAAGTCCGGTCGCAGCCGATTCACTCTTGCTACGCTTCCTGCCAGAGAGTTTCCGAACTTAGAGGACAGTATTGGGACGCATCAATTCACGCTAAAGCAGGGTCAGTTGCGGCGGCTTATAGATCGCACCGGCTTCGCTATGGCCCAACAAGATGTCCGTTACTATCTCAATGGAATGCTCTGGGAACTCGACAGCAAACAGCAACTGCGTGTGGTGGCAACTGACGGCCATCGATTGGCGATGTGCACTTTACCGGAAAAAGTTAAGGTTAATGGTGAGGGGGAAGCACAGGTAATTCTTCCTCGTAAGGGTGTTCTGGAATTGGCTCGTCTGCTGATGGACGATGAGGCGGATATTGCAATCGTGATTGGCAGCAACCATATCAGAGCGGTCACCGAAGAGTTTACTTTCACTTCCAAGCTTGTCGACGGAAAATTCCCGGATTATCAGCGGGTACTCCCTCGGTCACCCGATAAAATTTTGACGGGGTCCCGCCAGGAGCTGCGACAGGCGTTCACCCGGACAGCGATTCTTTCCAACGAAAAATATCGCGGGGTTCGTTTAAAGTTGACAGAGAACACTTTAGATATTCTTGCTAACAACCCTGAACAGGAAGAGGCGGAAGAAACAGTCCCGGTAGAGTACTCGGGTGAGGCATTGGAGGTTGGCTTTAATGTAAGCTACTTGCTGGACGTTCTGGGGGTGTTGAGCGGCGAACAAATCAAGCTATCGCTAGCAGACCCCAATAGTAGCGCACTATTAGAGGAGACCGAAGCCGGGGACTCTCTGTATGTCGTTATGCCAATGCGTCTTTAAGGGTTCTGCTACCATCGTGCATGACAGTATAATGGATCTGGTCAGGGCCTCGGGGACCCAGTAAAACCGCTGGCGTGGCACTTACTCAACTACATATTAGCCATGTAAGGAACCTGCAACAGGTCAAACTGCAGGACTTGCAGGCAGTAAACGTGTTTTACGGGTGTAATGGCAGCGGGAAAACGAGCCTTTTGGAGGCCATTCACTTGTTAGGAATGGCCCGCTCATTTCGGGGTAGCAGCATTAAGTCTCTTATCACCCACGATGAGCAAAGCTGCACTGTTTTTGGTACAACCGTGCCGCTTCCCTCTGCGGCCGCTCCTGACGCGGGGGGGGCTGGCTTCGGTCTCACGATGCCGCTGGGCGTGCAGCGTAATCGAACCGGCCAGGCCCAGATCAAGATTGGCGGGAGGATAGTGCGCACGGTTGCGGAATTAGCGGAGCAGTTCCCACTGCAGGTTATTACTGGGGATAGTTTTGGCTTATTGACGGGGCCGCCGGGAGCGCGTCGTCGATACCTGGACTGGGGCGTGTTCCACGTGGAACAACGGTTCTTTGCAGAGTGGCAGCGCTTCCAGAGGTGCATAAAACAGCGCAATCAGCTCCTGCGGCGTGGTAAAGTGTCGGAGCAGGAAATTGCAATCTGGACGCGTGACTTGGCAGATACGGGCACCTCGATAAACGAGTACCGACAACACTATTTTCAGCTACTGGCGCCTCGGTTTATCGAGATTATGGCAGGTTTGGCGCCGAGTCTGGGCGCCTTAGAACTGGCTTACCGCCAAGGCTGGGACAAGCGGCTAAGTTATTCTGAGGCCCTGCAAGAAGGTTTGGACACGGATCTGGAACAAGGTTATACGCATACGGGCCCGCAGCGGGGTGATATTAAGGTGACTTCCGGTGGACATGTGGCGTCAGATACCCTGTCCAGGGGTCAGCAGAAGTTGGTTGTTTGCGGCTTGAAACTGGCACAAGGGCAGTTGATGTCGGATATGGGGCACGGCAAGTGCACCTATTTGATAGATGATTTGCCATCAGAATTAGATCACGCGCACAGCCAGCAGATCTGCGCGCTATTGGCCTCGATGGAGGCACAGGTGTTCATAACCTGCGTAGACCATGAGGAGATACGTTCCGTATGGCCAAAAGCAGGTGAATTAGCCATGTTCCACGTGGAACATGGCACCGTAAATCGCTATTCCGAAAATCCGCTGTCGGAAAGCATGGATGAATAGAAGCGCCATTGAGAGTGAAGCACATGAGCGAAAGTGAACCGAAGTACGATGAGTCGAGTATAAAAGTACTAAAAGGCCTGGACGCAGTGCGCAAACGGCCTGGGATGTACATCGGAGACACAGATGATGGCTCGGGCCTTCACCATATGGTTTTCGAGCTAGTGGATAATTCCATTGATGAAGCACTGGCAGGACACTGCGAGCAGATCAATGTGACTATACATCCGGATGAGTCTGTTTCCGTTAGTGATGACGGGCGCGGAATCCCGACTGAAATGCATGAAGAAGGTGTGTCCGCAGCAGAAGTTATCATGACGGTGCTGCATGCCGGGGGTAAATTTGATGATAATACTTACAAGGTGTCGGGTGGTCTGCACGGTGTTGGTGTTTCGGTCGTAAACGCCCTGTCTTCTGAATTGGTCTTGACAATCCGCCGTGGCGGTAAAATGTACGAGCAGGTTTACCACCATGGTGTCCCGGCCGCGCCACTGGCAAAAATAGGCGCCACGGAATCTACGGGCACGGCTGTGCGCTTCACGCCTTCTCCCAAAACCTTCACCAATATAGAGTTCCATTTTGAACAGCTGGCCAAGCGACTCAGAGAGCTGGCATTCTTGAATTCCGGTGTTTGCATTCTCCTAAAAGATGAGCGCAGCGCAAAGGAGGAAGCGTTCCGATATGAGGGGGGGCTTTTGGCTTTTGTAAACTACCTCAATCAGAACAAAACTACGGTAAATAAGCCCTTTCATTGCGAGGTAACTGCGGATGATGGTATCTGTGTTGAGGTAGCGCTGCAGTGGAATGATTCCTTCCAGGAAGGCATTTTCTGTTACACC
Source organism: Haliea sp. (assembly GCA_002862985.1). Classification (GTDB taxonomy): domain Bacteria; phylum Pseudomonadota; class Gammaproteobacteria; order Pseudomonadales; family Halieaceae; genus Marimicrobium. The sequence goes on along the minus strand of PKCY01000283.1, from coordinate 10,445 downwards.
AACAATATTCCTCAACGTGACGGGGGTACGCATTTAGCGGGCTTTCGTGCAGCGCTCACGCGAAGTCTGAACTCCTATATTGAGAGGGAGGGAATGGCCAAGAAAGAAAAAGTAAACACAACCGGAGATGACGCTCGCGAGGGGTTGACCGCAGTGGTCTCTGTGAAGGTTCCCGACCCCAAGTTTTCCTCACAAACCAAGGACAAGCTGGTCTCCTCAGAGGTAAAATCCGCTGTAGAACAGGCCATGAACACGCAGTTCAGTGACTATTTGATTGAGAACCCTGGTGAGGCCAGAGCTGTGGTAGGTAAGATGCTGGATGCGGCGCGCGCACGAGAAGCCGCGCGCAAAGCCAGGGAGATGACGCGGCGCAAAGGCGCTTTGGATATAGCCGGCTTGCCCGGTAAGCTGGCCGATTGTCAGGAGAAAGATCCCGCGCTGTCGGAAATTTATCTGGTGGAAGGAGATTCTGCCGGTGGCTCCGCTAAACAAGGCCGTAATCGAAAGTATCAGGCCATACTTCCATTAAAGGGCAAAATACTCAATGTCGAGAAAGCTCGGTTCGATAAGATGCTGGGGTCAGTCGAGGTGGGAACTATAGTGACGGCGCTGGGTTGCGGGATAGGTAAAGAAGAGTTCAACCCTGATAAACTCCGCTACCACAGCATTATTATCATGACTGACGCGGATGTAGATGGGTCCCATATTAGAACCCTCTTATTAACCTTCTTTTTCCGACAGATGCGGGAACTGGTTGATCGTGGTCATATCTTTATCGCGCAGCCCCCTCTATACAAAGTTGCGAAAGGCAAACAGCATCAATACTTAAAGGATGACGAGGCGCTTGAGGAGCATCTTACGCAGGCCGCCCTAGATAGTGCGTCAATTTTCGTTAATCCTGACGCTCCTGGTATTACCGGTAGTGGACTTGAAAGCCTCGTTAACCAGTATCGCGAGGTCAATGCAACGATTACCCGTTTGAGCCGCCTTTACACAGAAGATGTACTGTGGCAGATGGTATACGGCGAGTCTTTAAGTGTTGATGATATGCAGGATGAATCTGCGGTCCAGGCTTTTTGCGACCAGCTAAGTAAGCGAATACAAGCTGAGAGCGCCAAGAAGGGTGTCTATTCTTCTGTTGTTCGTAAGGATCAGGAGCGGGATTTGTATTTCCCAGTGGTGAAACTACTAGCACACGGGGTGGAGTCTGAAACGGAGTATCATCACGAGTTCTTTTCCTCAGGGGAATACCGTAGGCTGATAACGTTAGGTGAGACGATTAACAGCCTAATAGAGGAAGGCGGCTACTTTAAGCGCGGTGAAAAAGTGTTCCCTACGCGCAATTTTGTATCGGGATTTGACTGGCTCATGACGGAAGCGCGCAAAGGGTACAGCATCCAGCGTTACAAAGGTCTGGGTGAAATGAATCCGGAGCAGCTGTGGGAAACCACCATGGATCCTGAGGTGCGTCGCATGCTCAAGGTAACCATCGAGGACGCTATTGCTGCAGACCAGGTGTTCACGACACTGATGGGCGATCAGGTCGAGCCACGGCGAAACTTTATCGAGGAAAACGCGTTGTCGGTGGCCAATTTGGATATTTGACTCTCTAAATGGAAAAATGGCGCAGAAACAATCAATTAGACTGAGAGCGATATCAAGTCAACCTGAAAATTTACACCTTACTCGAAGGCACTGCTCAGTCATAGGCAAATGGGCCGCCGTAACCCGTTGATATCAAAGATAGTTTTATAAATAACGTGAGAATCTCCACACTGGGGCAAATATCGTGAGAAATTCGCCGATTTTGTCTGCCACGCCTATTGGGTAATGTGCCATGAAAACTGGAAAATCAACCCGTTGCGGGAATCAATCAGTGGAAGTACGGACTGGTGGAGCGGTGCAGTGCACAGATAGCCTCGGCCGACCGTGTTTTATATACAGCGGCTAATTACTTCCCGGCTTTGGTTTCAGTTTTTATCGTTTGAATTTTTTCGTTCTCATTGGCTTCTAAAAGACGCAGTCTGGCTTCGTCTTCGTTGCCTTTTATTGCCGGCATCAAGCGGTCGTTTTCTATATCGTCGTGCACGGTTTCAAGCGCGGGCATGTCTTTGTTGGCTCGGGTAGAGAGCTGTTGAAATCGCTCTATCTTGCCATGCAGTCCCTGTTTTCCAATTACTCCTGTCACGGCTTCGTTGTAGTGGCTGGTGACGGTCCTTAAGGTATTTCCCAGTTTGTGCAAACGTTCCGCGACGAGGCAAACCTGGTTGTAGATGTCCCCTGCCCTGCTACTGATTTCTTTTGCCTCCTGGTTGCCCTGTTCGATCATCCACAGGTTAGCGACGGTGCGCAGTATTGGCATGAGGGTGGTGTGAGAGACCATCACTACACCCTTGTTATAGCCGTAGTTGAATAAACTCTTATTGTGTTTCATGGCTTCAATGTAGGCCGGTTCGATGGGCATAAACATAAGTACGAAGTCGGGGCTGCCTATTCCTGGCAGATTGGAGTAGTCCTTGGAGGCCAGATCGTCAATGTGATTGCGCACTGCTTGGGCGTGGGCGTTCAGGGCTTCCGTTTGACCCTCGTCTGTGTCGGCGGCGATCGCGCGATCGTAATCGACCAGAGAGACCTTGCTATCAATAATCAGACTTTTGCTGTCCGGCAGTTTAATCACAAAATCTGGAAGCTTGCGTTTGCCCTCGTGGTCCCGATAGGCAGTTTGCGATTCAAAGTGCTCGCCGGCCTGCAAACCGGCTAATTCCAACGTTCTTTCCAGTTGTGCTTCTCCCCAATTGCCCGCTGCTTTTTTGTCGCCTTTTAAGGCCACCGTGAGATTGCTCGCCTGGCTGTTCATTTCCAGGCCAACGTCCAACACCTTTTGAATTTCCTTTTCCAGGGCGGTATTGCCACGTAAAGATTCTGAATGCACCTCGTTTATGCGGGTCTGAAAGCCGGTAATCTGTTCTCGAAAGGGTTTTAACAAGGCATCGAGTGATGCCTGGCTGGTGGTGGTGAAGCTTTTGCCCTTGTCTTCAAAAATTCTATTGGCAAGGTTTTCAAATTCCTTTTTGAGGTTTTCCCGAGTTTCGTTCAGCAGTTCGATCTGCTCCAGGTGCCGGTCTTCCCGCTCCTTTTGCTGGGTTTGTAGTTGGGCGTGCTCTTTCAGTGCGGCGTTCAGCTGGGTGTTTAGCGTCGCCCGTTCTGCGCTCAGCGCGGCAACTTCGGATTGCTTCGTCTGCAGGTGCTCCTGAGTCTGCTCCAATGCAACGGCCTGGCCGCGTTGATCGGCACGCGCTTCTGCCAGCTCTTCTTCACGGCGGCTCAATTGCTCTCGGGTGTTTTTGACCTCGCGCCGGCTGTTAAAGCCTTGCCAAATACTAATAATGAGCGCGGTTATGAGCATCGCGGCCAGTGCGGCTGCGATCACGATTAAGTTGTCCTCAGTTAGCGGCATTGGGTATTTCCTCCACTGTGTCAGTGTAATTCAAACTGAGTTCACGAAGGGGAAATTATCCATCCGCTGGGCGGACCTGTCGCTTATCGAGGCAGATAGGCATGGGGCTAAAGAAGAGCGAAGTGGTAGATAAAGGAGCCTATTTACCGACCACCAACAGAGATATATCGGCAACTTGAAGGAACAGATCACGCAGTTGCTTCAACAAGTTGAGGCGGTTGTTGCGCAGAGTTTCCTCGTCTACATTGACCATGACGCCATCAAAAAAGGCATCCACGGGTTCGCGTAAACTGGCCAGGCAGCTCAGCGCGTCGGCGTACTCGTCCTTTTCTAAGTGCTCGTCACATGCTGCCGCTAACGTATCTAGCTGTAGCGCAAGTGCTTTTTCCTGGGGCTCTGACAGTAAGTTAGCGCTCACACTGCCAAATTTATGGTCGCTGTCTAGCTTGCCCAGGATATTGGAAACCCGTTTGTTGGCAACGGCTAGAGCCTGTGCCTCCGGCAGCTGTGCAAACGTGTGGACGGCCTGCACACGACGGTGAATGTCCAGCGGGCGTGACAGGTTTTTCGCACTAACAGCTTTAAAAACTTCTGCTGGAATGTCTTCCTCCTCATACCAGGCACGGAAGCGCTCTATCATGTACTGGAGAACTTGCTCTGTGTTGTTTTCTGTCAGAGTGCCGTCGGGGTATTGGGATGCGGCCACTTGCAGACAGTTGCGCAAATCCAGATCCAGGCCCTTTTCGACAATAATGCGCAGAACAGCCAGAGATGCGCGCCGCAGGGCAAAGGGATCTTTTGAGCCGGTGGGTGCCTGCCCTATTCCGAAGATTCCCACCAGGGTATCCAGTCGGTCCGCTAAACCAAGAGCGCACGCTGTGCCTGATTCCGGCAGCCGGTCGCCGGAGAATTTGGGCCAATATTGTTGCGCTAAAGCCGCGGCGACATCCGCATTCTCGCCATCGTGCAGAGCATAATATGAGCCGGCAATTCCCTGCATATCGGGAAACTCCAAGACCATGTCGGTCACTAGATCTGCCTTGCTCAGCTGTGCGGCCCTTTTTGCGAGATCAACCGGGGCACCGATATCCTGCGCGAGTATTGCAGCAGCATGTTCCATACGCAGAGTCTTTTCCTGCAAGCTACCCAGTTTTTGCTGAAAAACGATTTTGTCCAGAGAGGGTACCCGGTCAGCCAGCGGAATCTTCTTGTCAGTTTCAAAGAAAAACGCGGCATCAGACAGGCGCGGGCGAATGACACGCTCGTTACCGGCCACGACCTGGCTGGGGTCGCTGCTCTGGATATTTGCAATGGTTATGAAGTGCGGGACGAGATCGCCCTCGTTGTTTACCAGGTGAAAATATTTTTGGTGTTCCTTCATAGACAAGATCAGTGCCTCGGGAGGCACCTGCAGAAATCGCTCCTCGAACGCGCCAGTCAGCGCCACCGGCCATTCCACGAGCGCGGTTACTTCATCCAGCAGCGCCGGATCGATCACGGCAGTCGCGCCGAGGGTTTCAGCTTGAGCCTCAATTTGTTGCCGGATTGAATGTTGGCGTTGCTCGAAGCTGGCTATTACCTGTGCATCTGTCAGCGCCGACACATACTGCTCCGGACGATCCAGCACCACCGAATCACTGCCGAGGAATCGATGCCCCCGTGTGGTATTGCCTGTTTGCAAGCCTAGAACTTCTCCGAAATCCCTATCTTGGCCGAGCATCGCGACCACCCAATGCACCGGTCGGACAAATTCTTCCCGACTGGCCCCCCAGCGCATGCGTCGTGGAATGGGCAGGCTTTTTACGCTGCCCTGGATAATGTCGTTTAGGGAGTCCCGAGCGCTGGTGCCGGTGACGATTTTGCGCAACCCCATCCGTTGGCCCTTGGGTGTATCGATGATTTGTAACTGGTCCGGCTCGAGGCCCTGCTTCTTGGCGAAGCCCAGAATGGCCGCAGTCCAGTTGCCATCTTTGTCACGGGCGCGCTCTGCCGGCGGCCCCAAAACTTCAATGGTTTTCTCAGGCGCTTGTAGCTGGAGTTTGAAAACCAGCGCCGCCAGGCGGCGCGGTGTGGCAAACCATTGCACTTCGCCGTGGTTCAATTCTCGCTGTTTGAGCCCGTCGAGAATGCCGTCGCGAAAAGCCTGGCCAAGGGATTTTAGGGCTTTGGGTGGCAATTCTTCGGTGCCAAGTTCTACCAGTAAGGTCTCCGTACTCATAATTTATTGGGTCTCCGCTTGTATTCGACCCAATACCTCATTGCGCAGACCCTCCCCCGCTAAAGGGAAGCCAAGATCTGCGCGGGCATTGAAATAAGCCTGGGCGACGGCGCGGGACAGTGTTCTTACCCGCAGGATAAAGCGCTGTCGCTCGGTAACAGAAATGGCGTGCCGGGCATCCAGCAGGTTAAATATATGGGATGCCTTCATGACCATCTCATAGGCGGGCAAAGGAAGGTTTTTCTCCACTAGACGCAGGGCTTCACTTTCGCAATGGTCGAAGTTAGTGAACAAATGCTCAACGTCTGCCTCTTCGAAGTTGTAGCGAGACATTTCCACTTCATTCTGGTGGAATACATCGCCATAGGTCACGGTTCCTGCCGGCCCATCGGACCACACCAGGTCATAAATGCTGTCTACGCCCTGCAGATACATGGCGATACGTTCAATGCCGTAAGTGATTTCGCCGGTGACGGGATAGCACTCGAGGCCACCCGCCTGTTGAAAGTAGGTGAACTGAGTGACCTCCATGCCGTTAAGCCATACTTCCCAACCAAGGCCCCAGGCCCCCAGGGTAGGTGACTCCCAGTTGTCTTCTACGAAGCGGATGTCGTGCACGGTGGCATCAACACCCAGGGCTGCCAGTGACTCAAGATACAGCTCCTGGAAATTTTCCGGCGAGGGCTTCATGGCGACCTGAAACTGATAGTAATGCTGCAGGCGGTTTGGGTTCTCGCCATAGCGACCATCGGTAGGCCGGCGGCAGGGCTGCACGTAGGCTGCGTTCCAGCTTTCAGGCCCAATTGCGCGCAGGAAGGTGGCAGGGTGAAACGTTCCCGCCCCCACTTCCATATCCAGTGGTTGTAGCACAACGCAACCCTGGTCGGCCCAGAATTGTTGGAGCTTTAGGATTAGCGCTTGAAACGTCAGTGTTTGTGTAATGGTTTGTGCCACCGGCCCGTCCGTTAGGTCTCCGCAAAAAGCCCGCTATTATACATCCTCTTTTGACGCCATAATACGCGCTTTCTCCGAAAGTGAAATTCTCCGAAGCGGTTCCAAGGTAGCGCATCGGTGGGTATTTGGAAGAGCGAAAAAGTTTAAAGAGGCAGCTTATGGTTTTTGGAAAAGTGATTGGTGGACTGATAGGTTTCGCAGCGGGGAATTTGCCCGGCGCCATTTTTGGTGTATTGATCGGCCATGCTTTTGATCGGGGGTTGCGGAAGGCTATGCAGTTTGGTTCCCCGGAAAACATCGCGCGGATAAAAACCAATTTCTTTGAGACAACATTTTTGCTGTCAGGTTATTTGGCCAAGGTAGATGGTCGGGTGTCCAAATCCGAGATAGACCACACTGAGCAGCTAATAGCGCAAATGGGTCTAGGCGCAGACCAACGTCAGCGAGCGATCGATCTTTTCCAGCAGGGTTCTGCCGCTGATTTTGCTATGGAGGGGGTGGTGACTACGTTCGTCCAAGCATGCGGCGGCCAGCGCCACTTGAAACAAACCCTGTTGTTGTTCTTGATTTCCCTGGCGTATGCGGACAGCGGCATAGAGACAACGGAACGGGCTGCACTTGTTCGCATTGCTGGTGCGATGGGCGTGAGCGCGATCCAACTTGAACAACTGTTAAACATGGCGAGCGCGCAGGGCCGTTTTCATCGGCAGGGGAATGAGGCCAATTCGGGCGGGTTAGGCCTGGACGACGCTTACAGGGCCCTGGGCGTGGACAGCACCGTGAGTGACAAGGATTTGAAACGGGCTTATCGCAAGCTGATGAGTGAAAACCACCCGGATAAACTCATTGCCAAAGGTGTTCCCGAGGATATGATCAAGCTTGCGACTGCGCGCTCGCAGGACATTCAGGGCGCTTATGAAATGATTAAAAAGACTCGCCCGGGGATTCGTTGAAGCCGCACATCATCGGGCTCAGATACGCCAGAACGCCGGCGTGAATAGCACCAGAAGCGTAAAAATTTCAAGGCGACCCAGAAGCATAGCAAAACACAAAATTGCCTTCGTCGATTCGCTCATGTCCCCAAACCCATTAGCAACGCCGGCGATGCCTATTCCGAGGTTATTGAGGGTCGCAGCAACGGCGGAAAAAGCAGTGGTGAAGTCCAGCCCGGTGAGCATTAGCAGCAATAACAGTATGATGTAACAAGTCGTGTAGATCGCAAAGAAACTCCACACTGCGCTCACTACGGTGGCTTCCACACGGCGACCACCGACTTTTAGAGGAATCACTGCCTGCGGGTGTACCAGTTGCTTAAGTTCGCGCCCGCCCTGCTTGAAGATCAGCATTACGCGCATGGCTTTTATACCGCCCGTGGTTGAGCCCACACAGCCGCCCATGCAGGAGAAAAAGATTGCCATAATAGGCAGCGCTATCGGCCAAGTGGCGAGGTTTCCGGTGGAGTAACCGGTGGTTGTAATGATGGACAGTACCTGAAATGTACCGTGAAGAATGCTCTCCTGATGGCCATGAACGTCCCAGATGATCAGGCAGTAAATGGTGATGAGCATGCAGCAAAGCACCGCAGTGATATAAAAACGTGTCTCTGAATCCTTGCGATAAAGCCCTACCGAACGCCGTCTCCAGGCCAGAAAATGCAGACCGAAATTGATGCTGGAGATCAACATGAAGACGCTTGCGACGATTAACACGGGATCACTGTCAAAGAAACCCAGGCTGGCATCGTGGGTGGAAAAGCCTGCCAACGATACGGTAGAAAATGAGTGTGCGATGGCGTCAAACCCTGACATTCCCACGGCGTAATAGGCGCCAGCGCAGGCGATCGTGAGCAGCAGGTAGACAGCAAATAGAGCCTTTGCGGTTTCTTTGATTCGCGGTGTAAGCTTGCTGTCTTTGGAGGGGCCCGGCGTTTCCGCCCGATACAATTGCATACCTCCCACGCCCAGCATCGGAAGAATGGCAATGGCGACTACGATAATGCCGATACCGCCGAGCCACTGCAGCAATTGTCGATAAATAAGAATGGAGTGTGGTAGTTCATCCAGGCCTACGATGACCGTGGCCCCGGTGGCAGTGAGCCCCGAAATGGATTCGAAGATCGCACTTACCGGAGACAAATCCAGGGTATCGGCGAGGGCAAAAGGCAGCGCGCCGTACAACCCCAGCACGGTCCAGAACAGGGAAGTGATGAGGAACCCGTCGCGAATTCTCAGCTCGTGGCTGACATTGCGAACCGGATACCACATCAACAGGCCGGAGAAAAACGTAATGCCAATTGCATAGATGAAGCCGGTGGCGCTGCGGTCTTTTTCGAATGTAGCGAGGATTAGCGGCAGAATCTGAACAGTGCTGAACAGCATCAGCAGGATACCGAGGATTCTAAAAGAGACTGAGAAATGCATAGTCTAGGAAAAAAACCCGAAACCGACGGCAAACAGTTTTTCCACGGTGCCAATTTGCTTCCGATCCAGCAGGAAGAGAATGACGTGGTCGTCAGACTCGACGACGACGTGGCCATGCGCAATGTGGACCTGATCTCCGCGCACAACGGCGCCAATAGTAACCCCCTCGGGTAGCCTGATTTCGTCGAGACGTTTTCCCACGACCTTGGAAGAGCGAGAATCCCCGTGAGCAGTCACTTCAAGCGCTTCAGCCGCACCGCGGCGCAGAGAGTGAACGTTGCTTATGTCGCCCTTGCGCACGTGCGTGAGCAGACTGCTTATGGTGATCTGTTGCGGAGAAATGGCGATATCGATTTCATCGCCCACCAGTTCGGCGTAGGCGGAGTTTGCGATGAGGGTAATGACTTTTTTCGCGCCCATGCGTTTTGCCAGCATGGACATCATTATGTTGGATTCATCACTGTTGGTGAGGGCACAAAATACATCCGTGGTTTCGATGTTTTCTGCCGCGAGTAACTCTGGTTCTGAGCCGCTGCCACTCAGGACGATGGTGTGTTTTAGTCGCTCGGCCAGAACTCGGCATAGACTATGGGATTTTTCAATGAGCTTGACCTGATACTTGTCCTCAAGGTTCTGTGCCAGTGTTGCACCGATATTACCGCCACCGGCAATCATCACACGCTTGTAGGGTTTGTCTATCTCGCGCAGCTCAGACATGACTGCACGGATATTGTCTTTAGCCGCAATAAAGAACACTTCGTCATCAACTGCAACCACCGTATTACCGGTTGGAATAATGGCGCGATCCTGCCGAAAGATAGCCGCGACGCGAGTATCTACTTTGGGCATGTGTTTGCGTATTTCCTGCAGTTCCTGACCAACAATAGGACCACCGTGATAGGCCCTCATGGCTACCAACTGGACTCTGCCCTCGGCAAAGTCCAGAATCTGTAGCGCGCCCGGGTTGGCGATCAGTTTCTGGATGCTCTTCGTGACCAGTTGCTCCGGGCCTATGATCACATCTACAGGGATATTCTCGCGGTTGAACAATTGTTCCTGATAGGCCAGATAATTAGGAGAACGCACGCGAGAAATCTTGGTGGGCGTTTTGAAAAGGGTGTGGGCGACCTGACAGGCGATCATATTGATTTCGTCGCTATTGGTCACGGCAATGAGCATGTCAGCGTCTTCGGCGCCGGCGTTGTACAAAGTGTTGGGGTGGGCTGCGCCCCCTAGTGTGGTTCCAATATCCAGTCGATCCTGCAGGGCACGTAGTTTGTCGCTGTCAGTGTCTACGACGGTGATGTCATTCTGTTCGTTGGCCAGGTGCTCGGCGAGCGTACCGCCAACCTGGCCTGCCCCGAGAATAATAATTTTCATGGCTCGATGAGCTCTC
>PKCY01000286.1 GCA_002862985.1 Haliea sp. | reverse complement strand
TCCAGCGCGTTGGCTACCAGTGCAAAGCGTTCAGCGCCGCGGGCCTCAATAATGCTCGCAAGCAGCAGCCGGTCAAGAAAATACACTTCCCGACCCTGTCGAAGAGATTGGCGAAATGCCACCACATAGGGGTCTTTTTGATCCGGTGCAGTGGTCAATCCGCGCTGGTGTATCCACTTGAGCACCTCACGATAGTGGGTTAGCTCCTCGATGGCCAGATCAGCCATCGCGGTGACCAGTTCCGTCCGATCGGGATAGTGCGACAACATGGAGATGGCCATCCCGGAGGCCTTTTTCTCGGCAGTGGCATGGTCTAGCAAAAAACTGTCAAAGTCTGCCAGTACGGCGTCAGTCCAGGCGGTAGGGGTGGCGTAACGTAACGGTGTGTCTGGCATGATGGTAAATGGCAGTGTCAAGGAAGCGGGGTGCTATTGAACTGTAAGTGAGCGGCGAACACAAGATTCAAGCGCTAAGGTATGGACTCAGTATGATAATGGGCTTTTTGGCGGAGTATGGCTACATACCCCATGCTAGGTTAGTCTCGAAATCTACTTTTCATCGGCCCCTCACAACTCGTGGCAGTGTGCTATCCCTATGCTAAACTTCGCAGTCGCTGTCTGCGGTGTGCTGCTATGAGCAACCCGATATTGAATCCCACTCCAGGAAAAACTGCCCGATGATTATCAAACCACGCGTACGCGGATTTCTCTGCATTACTACCCACCCCACTGGATGCGATGTCAATGTCAGGCGGCAGATGGAATATGTCAAAGGGAAGGGGCCAATTGAGGGTGGTCCGAAGCGTGTACTGGTAATAGGTGCGTCCACCGGCTACGGTCTGGCGTCTCGCGTGACAGCAGCATTTGGCAGCGGCGCCGCTACGCTCGGCGTGTTCTTTGAGAAGGAAGGTACAGAGAAAAAAACCGCTACTGCGGGGTGGTACAACTCTGCCGCCTTCCACAGATATGCCGAGGCGGATGGCCTCTACGCGAAAAGTATTAACGGGGATGCGTTCAGCGACGAAATCAAGAAAAAAACGATTGATACGATTAAGGCCGATTTGGGACAGGTTGACCTAGTGGTTTACAGCCTGGCATCGCCGCGCAGGCAACACCCCGTCACGGGGGTGGTTCATAATTCTACCCTCAAACCGATTGGCGGTGATGTGGTGCAAAAGGGTGTTAACACAGACAAAGAGCAAGTGCAGGATTTTCAATTGTTAGAGGCCACTCAGGAAGAAATCGACAATACCGTGGCGGTAATGGGCGGCGAAGACTGGCAAATGTGGATCGATGCGCTGGACGATGCGGGTGTATTGGCCGAGGGCGCGAAGACAACGGCCTACACCTACATTGGCGACAAGTTGACCTGGGATATCTACTGGCATGGCACCATCGGTGCTGCGAAGAAGGACCTGGACAAGCGCGTGGTTGCGATTCGCGAACGTCTGGCCGCGTCTGGCGGTGATGCCCGGGTATCAGTACTCAAAGCAGTTGTTAGCCAGGCTAGCGCGGCCATACCGGCTATGCCTATCTATCTCGCGCTGTTGTTCAAGGTGATGAAGCAACAGGGCTGTCATGAGGGCATCATCGAGCAGATCGATGGCCTGTTCCGGGATTCCCTCTATAACAATGAACCCTACCTGGATGAGGAAGGACGGCTGCGCGCCGACCAAAAAGAACTGGATCCGGCGATACAGGAAGCTGTGGGGAAGTTGTGGGAAGGCATTAACACTGAAAATTTGCGTGAACGGTCGGACTTTGCCGGCTACAAGCGCGAGTTCTTGCAACTATTTGGGTTTGAGGTGGATGGCGTCGACTATGATGCTGATGTAAACCCTGAAGTTATCATCGACAATATGGCTTAAGACTATGCTGGATCCCGGAATACCCTTTCGTCTCAATAGTCGCGTTCGGCGGCTGATTGCGCCCAATCCGGGCGTCATGACCGGCCCAGGCACCAACTCTTATTTGCTAGGAGATGACGAGGTCGCAGTGTTAGATCCCGGCCCCGCTCTGCCGGAACACATCGACGCGATACTGGATACTGCTGGTGACCGTATACGTTGGATAGTGTGCACCCATACTCATCCTGATCATTCGCCTGCCTGGCAGGCTGTCGCCGAGGCGACCGGGGCAGAAGTCATTGGCGCCTCGCCCCCGGATGATATGTTTCAGGACGAAACGTTCAAGCCGACAGTTGAAGTGCAGCACGACTATGTTCTATCCACACCAGAATTCACTCTGCGCGCAGTCCACACACCCGGGCATGTGGGAAATCACTACTGCTACTTCCTGGAGGAGGAGGGAATGATGTTCGCCGGAGACCACATTATGAATGGATCCACCGTCGTGATTATTCCGCCCAGCGGCGATATGAAAGCCTACATCGAGTCTCTGCAACTACTTTTGAAGTATCCCCTGCAGTTTATTGCGCCAGGGCATGGCGAGCTAATGGACCAACCCAAGGAGGCGGTGGACTGGCTGGTTAGCCATCGCTTGGGGCGCGAGCAGAAGGTTGTCGAGGGCCTGCAAAAGACGGGACGAGTATCGCTGGATGAATTGGTAAAAGTCGTTTACGACGACGTTGACTCCAGTCTGCACAAGATGGCCAGGCTGTCACTCAGTGCTCACCTGATAAAGCTGCAGCATGATCATCGAGCCCGGCCGTATGCTGATGATGAGAGCTGGGAACTTCTGGCCCCCTGATGTACCGCTGCGCATGAACCTGAAAACATTACGCCTGCGAATGTGCATTACCCACAATAAGATCGGAGAGCAGTATCGATGAATGGTTTGATGATGAGCCAGCAACTGTCCATTTCGTCAATCGTTGAGCACGCAGAACGTGTCAATGGCAATGCAGAGATTGTCTCTGTCACCGCAGACAACCCGCGGCACCGATATACCTACCAACAGGCATTTGCTCGCGCCCGTAAGCTGGCAGACGGAATAGCTACCTGGGGCCTGGCACAGGGCGACAGAATCGCCACGCTTGCCTGGAACGATTACCGGCACTTTGAGACCTACTACGGGTCAGCATGCAGTGGTTATGTGTGCCACACCATCAACCCACGGCTTTTTCCCGAGCAGTTGGTGTACATCATTAATCATGCGGAAGACCGTTACATATTCATCGACCCTGACTTTGTATCGCTGGCAGAGGGTTTGGTGGAGGAGTGTCCCGGTGTGCGTGGCTGGGTGGTGCTGACGACCGCTGAGCGTATGCCCCAAACCAGTCTGCCGAATGTGCTCTGTTATGAAACGCTGGTTGCTGCGGGGAGTGAAGCATTTCAGTGGCCGGAACTCGATGAAAACGCCGCATGCGCCTTGTGTTACACCTCCGGGACTACCGGTAATCCCAAGGGCGTACTGTATTCTCATCGCTCAACGATGCTGCACGCGTACGCCACCATGATGCCGGATGCGCTGGGAATTGCCCGTAAAGACGTAGTGCTGCCCATCGTGCCTATGTTCCACGTTAACGCCTGGGGTAATCCTTATTCCTGTCCGATGGCCGGGGCCAAGCTGGTGCTTCCCGGTAGCAAGATGGGTGATGGCGAAACGCTCGCTGCGCTGATCAATGAAGAGAAGGTCACCATGTCGGCAGGTGTTCCGACAGTCTGGCTTGGTTTGCTGGCGTATCTCAAAGCTTCCGGTCAACGGGTTGAATCGCTGGAGCGGATCGTAGTCGGTGGTGCAGCTTGTCCGCTGTCCATTATGGAAGAACTCGATACCTACGGCGTGCAATCGAAGGTGGGCTGGGGTATGACTGAAATGAGTCCGCTGGGCACAGTCAACGCCAGCCAGGCCACTAGAGAGAATTACAGTGAGGAGGACTTTGCAAAAGTTCGGCTTAAAGGCGGGCGTCAGGTTTTCGGCGTGGAAATGAAGATTGTGGATGATGAAGGTAACGAATTACCCTGGGACGGAGAGGCCTTCGGTTCTCTCAAGGTTCGAGGTCCCTGGGTGTGCTCCAGTTATTTCAAGTTGGAAGGCTCTGATGCTCACGCCGAAGAGGGCTGGTTTGAAACCGGGGATGTGGCCACCATCGATCCAGATGGCTATATGGCTATCACCGACCGCACAAAAGATGTGATCAAGTCGGGCGGCGAATGGATTTCTTCCATAGAGGTTGAAAATGTCGCCACTGATCACCCCAAGGTTGCGGAGGCTGCCGTCATTGGGCATTACCATCCCAAGTGGAGTGAGCGACCATTACTGATTGTGGTGCGCGGGCCCGAGGGAAAGGACCTGACGTCGCAGGAAATGCTGGCCTGGTTTGAGGGTAGGATTGCCAAATGGTGGACACCAGACGCGGTGCAGTTTGCGGATGAGTTACCGCATACGGCTACGGGCAAGGTACAGAAGGTCAAGCTGCGAGAGATTTACAAGAATTTCGCCTTCCCTGTTTAGTGCCCTTTAGGTAGCTCGCGCATTAAATTATTCGATGGGTGAGTTCACGCCCGCAGATTCCAGGCCCCCAATAGCTTCCTTACTGATAGCCATCGGACGACGCTTTACGCCTCAGGGTTCCAGCTGTCGCCGAATGGGTGCTAAATTTAACTATTCGTAAAAAAAATGTAAAAAAACTACGAAATACAGTTTTAATCGATTAAAAATGTGATTAATATAGCGCTTCCGGCATAACTTGGCTGCGAGTAGAGCGCTGCAATGTCCCCACAGCACAACCCAGAGCGAACCTTGCCACAGGTGGTGGCAGATGCGGCTGCAGACCACGGCCCCCGGATAGCCATCACCGATGGGTCGGTGCAGCTCACTTATACAGAGTTGGATCAGGCCAGAATTCATTCCGCGCGCGCCTTTGTCGCTGCCGGGTTGAAAAAAGGCGAGCGCGTCGCTATTTGGGCACCTAACAGTTACCAGTGGATCCTCGCTGCGATTGGTGCGCAGAGCATCGGTGGCGTAGTGGTGCCCCTGAACACGCGATACAAAGGTGCCGAAGCCGCGTATGTGCTGAACGCCAGCGGCGCGAAAATGTTATTCACTGTGGGGGAATTTCTCGGCACATGTTACCCGGAGATGCTGGTCGATCAATCCCTGCCAGATCTCGAGCAGACCGTTACTCTTACTGGAGATGCGAAGGGCTGCTCATCCTGGGACAAGTTTTTGGCGGCGGGAGAATCGGTACCCGTGGAGGAAGTCACGCGCCGCGTTGGTGAAGTTTTTCCTCACGATACACTGGATATCCTTTTTACCTCTGGTACCACCGGCAACCCCAAAGGTGTGGTGACCTGCCATGGTCAGAACATTCGCACCTTCGAAAACTGGAGTAGCACTATTGGCCTGCGTGGCGATGATAATTACCTGATCATCAGCCCGTTCTTTCATTCATTTGGGTACAAGGCGGGTTGGTTGGCGGCGATCATTTGCGGTGCGCGCATACTGCCGGTATCGAATTTTGATCTGGATATTGTGCTGGCTCAGATTGAGCGGGAAAAAATTACCATGCTGCCAGGGCCGCCCACTATTTATCAGTCGATCCTGGCCCACCCAAGACGCAAGGATTTTGATTTATCCAGTCTACGATTGTCGTCCACCGGTGGAGCGCCCGTTCCGGTTGAGTTGGTGCGGCAGATGCGCGAGGAGTTGGGGTTCGATGTCGTGGTTACAGCTTACGGCCTTACCGAGTGCTGTGGCGTGATGACCATCTGTCGGGCGGATGATAGTGCCGAACGTATTTCGCATAGCTGTGGACGCGCGATGGATGAGGTGGAAGTCAAGTGTGTAGATGCCAAGGGGAATACCGTAGACCCGGGTACCGACGGTGAAATCTGGTGCCGTGGATTTAATGTAATGCAGCATTATTTCAATAATGCAGAGGCTACGGCGGAAGCGCTTGGCGGCGACGGCTGGCTCAGGACCGGCGACGTTGGTGTGATGGACGAAGCAGGGTATGTCCGTATTACCGGGCGCATAAAAGAGATGTTCATTGTGGGTGGCTTCAACTGCTATCCCGCCGAGATCGAGAATATTCTCTGTGATATGCCCGGCATCGCTCGGGCCGCCGTGGTGGGTGTACCTGATGAGCGTATGGGAGAGGTCGCCAAGGGCTACCTGGTAAAAGACACTGAGGCACAAGTAGATGAGGCTGCGGTTATTGCGTGGTCACGCGACAATATGGCCAACTACAAGGTGCCTCGCTCGGTTGTTTTTCTGGAAGAATTTCCCATGAACGCCGGCGGTAAAGTCGATAAGGCGGAATTGGTAAAACGCGCGTTGCGAAGCTGACGATGAACGATTTATCAACCAGTGTCGCGTCTGGCCCCATTGACCTGGATACCACAGACCAGGCCATTATCGCCCTGCTGCGCAAAGACGGTCGTATGCCGTATCGGGCGATTGCGCGCGAACTGAATATCGCAGAAAACACAGTGCGGGCCCGTGTGCGCCGCATGGAAGAGTCCGACACGATGCGGGTGGTGGCAGTCACTGATATTGAAGCCGCGGGCTATGGCATGTTGTTAGCCATTGGCGTGCAGGTGGAGGGGCGTTCGCCGGAAACGGTGGCCAGAGAGATGGCGGCTTTTCCCGAGGTGTTTTCGGTGAATGTTGTGGTGGGGGCGCAGGATATCGAAATATTGGTAGTGTCCCGCGATCAGGCGGCGCTGAATGAACTGATCACCGACAAACTCGGTGCCGTGCCGGGGGTGCGTCGCCTGACGCCGGCGCTGGCGCTTGATGTATTGAAAAACCAGCCGGACTGGGTGCCTTTCCATGCGGCGTAATCTCGATGAAGCGGACCAGGCGATCGTCGAGCGACTGTCTCGAGATGCCAGGGTCAGTAACCGTGAGATCGCGGAGCAACTGGGCGTTACCGAAGGCACCGTGCGCGCCCGGGTAAAACGCATGGAAGAAGAAAAACTCATTCGTATTACCGCGGTGACGAATATCGACCGCTTCAAGGACGCTGCGCTTGCGTATATCTGGATCGAAGTCGAACGCAGCGGTCAGACAAAAGTAGTGGCAGAAAAACTGGCCGCTATTGTGGAGTTGGGCTTTGTCGGCGTGATGCTCGGACGTGCCGACATTCTGGCTATTACCATGGTGCGCAATGCCGAACACCTGGCAGAATTTTTGCATCAACATATTAGTGTTGTCGAGGGTGTGCGGGGCACGCGCAGTACCCTCGGTGTGAATTTTGTAAAACACGACTACCGCATGGCGCGGATCGTCAGTTAACCAAGGCACAACTAAGGAAAAACGTGATGAATAAGCAAATGACAGCGGCACAAGCCGTTGCGCAACTGCGCGATGGGATGACCATCGGTATCGGTGGCTGGGGTCCGCGGCGCAAGCCTATGGCACTGGTGCGTGAAATTCTGCGCTCTGATCTCAAAGAGCTCACAGTGGTTGCCTATGGCGGTGCCGACGTGGGCATGTTGTGTGCGGCCGGGAAAGTAAAAAAAGTTGTGTTCGCGTTTGTCTCGCTGGATTTCATACCGTTAGAGCCATACTTTCGCAAAGCGCGCCAGAGTGGGTCCATTGAAGTGATGGAAATCGACGAAGGCATGATGCTATTGGGCCTGCGCGCTGCGAGCTGGGGTATCCCTTTTATCCCGACAGAGGTCGGCTTGGGTACAGATATCATTACTCAGAACCCCGATATCAAAGTGATCGACAGTCCTTACGATGACAAGGAATGGGTAGCGATGCCCGCGCTGAAGCTGGATGCGTCACTCATACATGCGGATAAGGCCGACGTTCGCGGTGTCTGTCAGATTGCCGGCCCCGATCACTACATGGATGATTGGTTTGCACGAGCGGCCGCTAAAACCTATGTGTCCTGCGACGAGTTGGTAGAGACAGACTATTTCCACGACCCAGCGCAGGCGCGGATGGTGCACTGGGAGCGTTCTATGACAACGGGGGTTATTCCGATTGCCGGTGGGGCGCACCCCACGTCATGCAGTCCGCTCTACGGATTTGATGTGCCACACTTCAAGGCGTATACCGCGTCGGCGAAAGATGATGAGGGCATTCAGGGCTATCTGAATAAATATCTGGGTGCGTCGGAAGACGATTACCAGCGCAATGTGGGCGGCCTCGATGCCATCCGCGCCATTGAACTACCCTCTTACTGATCGGCCAAGGAGACACAATCATGACAGCAGCAACTGATTACACCCTGGCTGAACTGTGCATAGTGGCCGCCAGTCAGTCTTTCGCCGATGAAGGCGAAACGCTGGGCACGGGCATTGGCGTCATTCCGCGCCTGGCGGCGAGCCTTGCGATGAAGACAACCAATCCCGACCTGATGATGACGGACTCGGAAGCGTGGATGTTAAGCGAGCCCAATCCTGTCGGTAAACGGTCGGCTGACTTTGTGCCCGCTACGGAAAGCTGGATGGGCTTCTCACGCATTTTCGATAATGTGTGGAGCGGCAAGCGTCACGCCATGCTCGGCCCGACCCAGATCGACAAGTTCGGGCAGTCAAACACCTCCGCACTGGGTGGCACGTACGACAAACCCAAAGTGATGATGCTTGGCGCGCGCGGATTTCCCGGTAACTCCATCTCGCACCCCAACAGTTTTTTTGTGCCCGATCACAACACCCGTGTGTTTATGGATGGTGAATGCGACTTTGTCTCATCGATCGGTTACAACCCTGCGCGTCTGCCCAGAGGTCACAGTCTTGACGATATTGATATTCGGCTGGTGATTACCAACTTGTGTGTAATGGACTTTGGCGGTCCGGACCACCAGGTTCGTCTGGTGTCGCTACACCCAGGCGTTGCGGTGGAACAGGTGCAGAAAAATACTGGCTATCCAGTGTTTATTCCAGACACTGTTCCCACTACCGAGGCGCCGACCGCTGCACAACTGGATATCATTGCCGCGCTGGATCCCCATAACCAGCGTGCGCACCAAATCAAGGGCAATCCCCCGGGAAACCGGGCCTTAACTGAGGCCTGATGCATGCTTGAAACACGTTTAACAAAACTGCTGGGCTGCCAGTACCCGATCGTGCAAACCGCGATGGGGTGGGTGGCTGATTCGAAGCTGGTGGCCGGTAGCTGTAACGCAGGTGCATTTGGTTTTTTGGCCGGTGCCACTATTCCCGCGAACGAGATGGAGCGGGATATTCTGCGCGTGAAAGACCTTACCGACAAACCCTTCGGTGTGAATTTCCACATGTACCAGCCCAATGCAGCGGACATAGTTGAACTGGTGATTCGCCACGGTGTGCGCGCAGTAAGTTACTCTCGTTCGCCGGGCCCTGAGTTCATCAGGAAACTGAAAGATGCGGGCGTGGTTTGTATGCCAACCGTCGGTTTGCCCAAGCATGCTATCAAGGCGGTGGAACTCGGCGCAGACGTCGTTACTGTGCAGGGCGCAGAAGGAGGCGGCCACACAGGCGCAGTGC
The DNA here is from genome assembly GCA_002862985.1 of Haliea sp. GTDB lineage: Bacteria > Pseudomonadota > Gammaproteobacteria > Pseudomonadales > Halieaceae > Marimicrobium. Next base: position 9,841 of record PKCY01000286.1, on the reverse strand, counting down.
CAACCACGCTGCTGATTCCACAAGTTGTCGATGCTCTGGGTGATAAGGTGCCGGTAGTTGCCGCCGGCGGTTTTAAGGACGGTCGCGGTTTGTTGGCGGCCTTGTCCTGGGGCGCAGAAGGTATGGCAATGGGTACTCGGTTTCTGATGACCCAGGAGAGCCCGGTGCCACGGGAAACACTGCAGCGCTATATCGACTGCAAGAATCCTGGGGACATCATTGTCTCCAGAGCGATGGATGGTCTGCCCCAGCGTATGATCATGAACGAATTGCTCGCCGAGCTGGAAAAAGCCAGTACGCTGCGAAAGCTCTTCATCGCAATGCGCAACGGTCTTGCCTTTCGAAAGCATACCGGTACGACCATTTTTAGCCTGCTGAAATCCGCGATTGCTATGAGTAAAGACGATGATATGACCGCCGCCCAGACGATTATGTCGGCCAATGCGCCAATGATTATCCAGAAAGCGATGGTAGACGGAGAGCCCGCACGCGGCGTGCTGCCCTCAGGACAGGTCGCCGGTGTCATCGGCGAACTGCTCACATGTGAAAAACTGATTGAAAGTATTGCTAAAGAAGCAGAAGAGCGATTAACCCTGTTGTCGCTGCGCGTCACCGAAAATTCCCAGGAGTAAATTCATGTCAAAGCTATTCAAAACGACTATCGCAGACGGAATTGCCGAGATGATTCTCGATCACCCGCCAGTGAATGCCTTTGACAGCGCAGGCTGGTTTGCCATTGCCGCTGAAATCGATGCGTTAGGTATGAATGATGAGGTGCGCGTGATCATCGTTGGTGCAGCGGGAAAGGGGTTTTGCGCCGGAGTCGATATCAAAGAACTGGCGGCGGAGCCCAACAAAATCGTCGACGTCAATAAAGGCAACTACGAAACATTCCGTGCCATACACCGCAATTCCAAACCTGTGATCGTCGCTCTGCACAGTTTCGTTCTTGGGGGTGGTATTGGCATTGCGGGTGCTGCGGATATTCTTTTGTGCTCTGACTGTGCCCGCTTCGGTGTGCCCGAAATTGATCGTGGTGCGATGGGCGGCGGTGCTCACCTGCAGCGCATGTTTCCGGTGCAGAAAGTGCGCTACATGTATTTTACCGGCGAGTTTATAGACGCTCAGGAAGCTTATCGTCTGGGTGCTGTTGAGAAAGTAGTACCACTGGCAGAGTTATTGCCAACAGCGCGGGAGATCGCCGCTAAAATCGCAGATAAGTCACCGGCCATGGTCAAGCTAGCCAAGGAAGCACTGACCGGCATCGAGGACGGGAACCTGGAAGACAAGTATCGTTGGGAGCAGGGATTCACTCTGGAGGCCTACACCATGGGCGACTCTCAGGAATCGCGCGATGCCTTCGTGCAAAAACGCGACGCAGCGTTTAAGGATTAGTGAATGGATCTTGAATATACAGCAGAGCAGCATACTTTTCGGGGGGAGGTGCGCAGTTGGTTGGCGGCCAACGTGCCCGACCAGCCATTGCAAACCTTTGATACCGCAGAGGGCTTTAAGCAGCACCGCGAGTGGGAAGCCATCCTCAACAAAGGTCGCTGGGGCATGGTGACCTGGCCGGAGTCTCTCGGTGGTCGCGCCTGCGACCTTATCGAGTGGTTGATTTTCGAGGAGGAGTATTACCAGGCGCGTGCGCCGCTAAGAGTCAACCAGAACGGCATTTTCCTTCTCGGGCCCACGCTCATGGAGTACGGTACCGAGGAACAGAAAGCACGCATTCTGCCGAAGATGGCCAACGGTGAAGAGGTCTGGGCTCAAGCTTGGTCCGAACCCAATGCGGGCTCCGATATGGCTGCCATCCGCTCTGCGGCGAAACTGGAGGGCGACAGGTACATCATCAATGGACAGAAGACGTGGTCAACCCGCGCGGTTTGGGCTGACTGGTGTTTTGGCATGTTCCGCACAGATCCTGAATCCGAACGTCATCGTGGCCTGACGTTTATCCTCGTGCCTTTGGATAGCCCCGGCATCACGGTGCGGCCTATAGCGCAACTGGATGGGCTGCCCGGCTTTGCCGAAATCTTTTTCGACAATGTCGAGGTCGCTATCGAGAACCGCCTGGGTGATGAGGGCGCAGGCTGGAGCGTCGCCATGGCAACAGCGGGCTTCGAACGCGGTTTGATGCTGCGCTCACCGGCGCGCTTTCAGGAAACGGCAAAACGTCTGGTGGAATTGTATATGGCGAATCGAGATTCTGCAGACGGCGACCCAGCTGTTAAAGACGCAGTACTGCGCGCCTACCTGAACGCGGAAAGTTATTGCCTCACCACCTATCAAACGGCCTGCCGCCTGAACAAGGGTGGAAAGATCGGTGCTGAGTCTTCGACTAATAAGATCTTCTGGTCGGAACTGGATCAGAACATGCACGCCACCGCGATCAGTATTTTGGGTGCCCGGGCGGAACTACTTCCCCATGCTCCCGCGGCACAGGGTGTTGGTAACTGGCTGGACGGGTGGTTGTTCTCCCAGTCCGGTCCGATATATGCGGGCACTAATGAGGTGCAGCGCAACATCATCGCTGAACGAATGTTGGGAATGCCGAGGTAGCTCATGGATTTCACTTTTACTGAAGACCAATTACTGTTCCAGGAATCCGTTCGCGATTTTTTGCAGAACGAAGTTACCTGCGAGCGAATTCGCGCCAGTTGGGAAACGGACAGTGGTCGCGATACTGCGCTCTGGAATCAATTGGTCGAGTTGGGCCTGACAGGTATGACGGTGCCCGAAGAGCACGGTGGGCTGGGCATGACTGAGCTCGATTTTGTGCTTTTGGCACAGGAGTGCGGTTACGTGGCTCTGCCAGAACCTTTGGTGCACACGGTGATGGTTGCCGTACCGATGCTGAATGAACTCGGCGGGGAGTTGGCGGCAGAATGGCTGCCTAAGATTGCCGCGGGTGATGCCCGTGTTGTCGTGGGTCTTCAGCAGTGCCTGCTGGTGGAAGATGCCCATATTGCAGACCTGTTATTACTGCAGCAAGGGAATGTGCTGGTCGCTGCGACCGCCGACCAGGTGTTTCTGAAGCACAACGAATCAATCGATCCTTCGCGCAAACTCTTTTCTGTGGAGGTTCAGGCAGGCGCGCAGCAAATTGCTGAGGGAGAGCAGGCAGCGACCTGTGTCGCTAACGCACTGAATCGCGGCGCACTTGGCTGCGCCGCCCAGGCATTGGGGCTGGCGCAACGTATGGTCGATCTTTCAGTGCAGTACACCAGTGAGCGTCAGCAATTTGGCAAACCCATCGGCAGTTTTCAGGCGGTGAAACACCATATGGCTAACGTTGCTGTGCAGTTGGAGTATGCGCGGGCGCCGACCCATCGCGCCGCTTATGCCATTGCTAATGGACAGGAGCTGGCCGCCTACGCCGTGTCACACGCCAAAATTGTTGCCTGTGAGGCGGCCAACCTGGCGGCCAAAAACAGTCATCAGGTGCATGGCGCCATGGGTTATACCTGGGAAATGGACTTACACATATTCATGAAAAAAGCCTGGGCGTTGGCCAATACCTGGGGTGATACGGGTTTTCATAAATCACGGATCGGCGATCGTATCTTCGCCCCGCGCGCAGCACTGGGTGCTGGCGCCACCTTCGCTTAGAAAAAGAGGACAGGAACATGGCAGACGCCTATATAGTAGATGCAGTACGTTCACCCACCGGTCGCCGCAAGGGTGGACTGTCCGATGTGCATGGGGCCGACCTGGGTGCGCATGTGATCAAGACCCTGGTTGATCGCAATAGTATTCCGGACGATGAATACGACGATGTGATGTTTGGCTGCGTCGATACCATCGGCCCATTGGCAGGTGATATTGCGCGCACTTGTTGGCTTGCCGCCGGTTTATCGGATGTTGTGCCAGGCACCACCATCGATCGTCAGTGTGGCTCTTCCCAGCAATCCGTTCATTTTGCGGCGCAGGCTATCATGTCTGGCGTTAACGATGTGGTGCTCGCGGGTGGTGTTCAGACTATGACTCAAATTCCGATTTCATCAGCGATGATCGCCGCGCAGCCGATGGGGTTCAGCGACCCTTTCTCTGGTAGCCAGGGTTGGGTTGCACGCTATGGCAGTACACCGCCCTCACAATTTACGTCAGCGCAGATGATTGCGGACAAATGGGGGATTTCTCGGGAGCAAATGGAGGAGTTCGCCTTACGGTCACACACTCGCGCACTTGCGGCGATCGCCGAGGGGCGTTTTGATCGCGAAATCCAGCCGCTCAATGGTGTAGACATGGATGAAACACCCCGTAATACCTCGATGGCAAAAATGGCGGAGCTGGAACCGCTGGTGGAGGGCGGAACCATCACCGCGGCCGTATCGAGCCAGACCTGTGATGGTGCTTCGGCGGTATTGGTCGTCTCGGAAGAGGCTTTGAAGCGCTACAACCTGACACCTCGAGCACGTATCGCACACATGAGTGTGCGTGCTGCGGATCCGATCTGGATGTTGACGGCGCCTATTCCGGCGACTGAGTACGCTATGAAAAAGTCTGGCATGAAACTGCAGGATATCGATCTGGTGGAAATCAATGAGGCGTTCGCTTCTGTGCCGATGGCCTGGCTGATTGAAACAGGTTATCCCATCGAGAAAACAAATGTGAACGGTGGTGCTATTGCGTTGGGGCATCCCCTGGGTGCTTCGGGTACCAAATTGATGACGACGTTGTTGTACGAGCTGGAGCGCAGTGGTGGCCGCTATGGGTTGCAGACTATGTGTGAGGGTGGCGGCCAGGCTAACGTGACTATTCTGGAGCGCCTGTAGATGGGTGGGTGCGATGCCCGGGTTAGACATTACCTTCAACGGACATGATACCCAAACTACCCAATACTGAAACAACGACACAAAGAGACAAACCAGAGGAAAAAAAATGAGTGGAATCCTACAAGACCGAGTCGCAATCATCACCGGGGCAGGCGGTGGTCTCGGTGCAGCACATGCAAAAGTATTCGCATCCGAAGGCTGTGCCGTGGTCGTTAACGACATCAACACCGATGCGGCGCAGGCAGTTGTTGACGAGATCACCAGCGCGGGTGGCAAGGCCATCGTCAATAGCTCCGACATCACCAACTACGACGATAGCCTGAATGCTATCAAGCAGGCTATCGATAGCTTTGGGGACCTACACATCGTGTTGAATAATGCCGGGGTCAACCGCGACCGCATGTTCGCCTCCATGACCGAACAGGAGTGGGATACGATCATGGCTGTACACCTCAAAGGCCATTTCTGCATCAGTTCCCATGCGGTGCATTATTGGCGCGGCCAGTCCAAAGAAGGAAAGCCTGTCGATGCGCGCATCATCAACACAACATCGGGGGCCGGGCTGCAAGGCTCTATTGGACAGTCTAACTATACCGCCGCCAAAGCAGGTATCGCAGCACTCACGCTTAATCAGGCAGCCGAGCTAGGCCGTTACAACATTACCGCCAATTCGGTGGCACCTTCAGCCCGCACTGGTATGACCAGCGCTGTACCTGAAATGGCAGAGCGAATGGCCAAGCCTGAGGATGGCAGTTTCGATCATTTTGCCCCGGAAAATGTATCCAATCTCCTGGCGTGGCTCGCTAGTGCTGAAGCTGCGCATGTGAGTGGGCGTGTGTTTGAGGCGGAGGGCGGTCGCATCTGTATTTGCGATGGCTGGCGCACGACGGATGGAGTTGACCGCGGTGCACCATGGCCGCCAGCTGAAGTCGGTGAGGCGGTGAAGGAATTGCTGGGCAAGGAAATGCCTGCGCAGAAAGTCTGGGGTACATAAAGCTAAAGGCTGATCGGAGCAACGATGGAATTCGCATTTACACAAGAGCAGGACATGATTCGCGAAACGGCGGCAGCGTTTCTGGCGGAGGTTTCCGATAGCGCCGCGATTCGGCGTGCGATGGTGACCGAAACTGGATACGATCCGCAGTTGTGGAGCCGAATCTGTACCGAGATGTACTGGCAAGCCATTCATGTGCCTGAGGCCAGTGGCGGCATGGGACTGGGTTATGTAGAACTCGTGGCCACGATGGAACAAATGGGCCGCAGTCTGCTGTGTTCACCCTTTTTCGCTACCGTTTGCCTTGCCGTAAATGCACTAAGAGTGGCGGGCAATGAGGCTCAGCAGGCCTACTGGCTGGGACAGATTTGTGAAGGTAGTGTGACAGCAACGCTGGCGTTCAATGGGGGTTCCCGCCACGCGGATGCGGAAGCGATCACAGCTACCTGGCAACGGGATGGCGATCGTTATGTGCTCAACGGCGACTACCGCTACGTCATCGATGGCCACAGCGCCGATCTGTTGATTGTGGCCGCGCGCGCTGAAGGTACCAGCGGCGCGGAAGGTATCAGCCTGTTCTTGTTACCGGCACATACGGTTGGTGTCACTCGTGCGTGGCTGCCCACTATGGATCAGACTCGCAAGCAGGCAACAGTGCACATGTCAGGGGTCATGCTTGCCCAAGATGCACTCATGGGCGCGCCGGGACAGGGTTGGGAATCACTGGCTAAAATTATCGACCTGGCGGCCATTGCGCTGGCAGCGGAACAGGTAGGAGGCTGCCAGCAGTTGCTCGATATGACGGTGGCCTATACCAGCGAGCGGGTGCAGTTCAATCGCACTATTGCCAGCTATCAGGCGGTGAAGCACAAGGCCGCGGATATGATGTTGCAAACGGAGGTGGCGCGTTCGGCGATCTATTATGCCGCCTGTGTCGCACAGGAGGCGCTGGAAGGTGGCCCACTTGCGGGTGAGCTTAGTGAGGCGGCCAGCGTGGCCAAATCCTATTGTTCTGATGCCTATTTTTCGCTTGCCGGTGATTCTCTGCAGCTATTTGGCGGCGTTGGTTTTACCTGGGAGTACGACGTGCACTTGTATTTCAAGCGCGCAAAATCATCCGAGCAATTGTTGGGCAATGGCGCGCTGCATCGCGAGCGCTTGGCCAGCGCACTGCTGGATTGAGGGGAATACCATGAAGTTGAGTTTTAGTCCCGAAGACGAACAATTTCGTCAGGAAGTAGCCGCCTGGCTGCAGCAGAACCTGACTGGTGAATTCGAGAAGCTGAGGTATCGGGGTGGCCCCGGTGACGAGCATATGTTTCCTGAGGAACGTAAGGTGTGGGAGCGGAAGTTGGCGGAGGGCGGTTGGACTTGCGTTGGCTGGGCAAAAGAATACGGCGGTCGTGGGTGTTCCATAGAGCAACAGGTTATATTTTTCGAGGAATATGCACGCGCCGGTGCGCCCGGCCGGGTGGGGCATATCGGTGAAGGGCTGGCAGGCCCAACCATTATTGCTTTTGGCACTCAGGAGCAGAAGGAGAAATATCTGCCGGGTATCGTCGCGGGAACGCAATTGTGGTGTCAGGGTTATTCTGAGCCAAGCGCCGGATCTGACCTCGCTAACGTCAAGACCAAAGCGCGTTTTGATGAGGCCCGAGGTAAGTGGATTATCAACGGTCAGAAAGTATGGACGTCCCTTGCCCATGAATCTGAATATTGCTTTGTAATAGCGCGCACAGAACCGGACTCAGTTGCTCACAAGGGCCTCGGTTTTTTCCTTATTGAGATGGACCAGCCTGGTATTGAAGTTAGACCGATTGAACAGATCACGGGAACCTCAGAGTTTAACGAGGTGTTTTTCGACGACGCGGTGTGTGATGCCGGCGATATTGTTGGCGCTCCCGGAGACGGCTGGAAAGTCGCCATGGGTCTATTAGGTTTTGAGCGCGGCGTGTCTACCCTCGGTCAACAGATGCAGTTTCAGAATGAACTGGATGAAATAGTACGACTGGCTAAAAGTAATGGCGCAGCGCAGGACCCGGTAATTCGCCAGCGCATCGCCGGGGCTCACGCTGAATTGAAAATCATGCGCTATAACTCTATGCGCATTTTGTCCGGGCAAAGTGGTAGCGACGGAGCACTGCAAAAAGAAGCTCTTATTTACAAGCTCTTTTGGTCTACCTGGCACCGTAGCCTGGGTGAGTTGGCCATGGATGTGCTGGGCCCGGAGTGTGAAATTCTTGAGGACGGTCCCTATGAGTTGAGCCGCCTGCAATCCATGTATCTGTTCGTTCGCGCCGACACGATTTATGGCGGCACCAACCAGATACAACGCAATATCATCGCTGAGCGGGGTCTGGGTATGCCCAGAGAACCCAAGGGCGCAGCCAAGTAACTAAATAAAAGGGACTCACCATGAACTTGAAATCACCCGACTATGTCCCGGGCCATGGCCTGATCAAGGGGAAATCTGTCCTCATTACCGCGGCCGCCGGTGCCGGTATAGGATTTTCAGCCGCTACCAAAGCAGCAGAGGAGGGTGCGCGTGCGATCGTGCTGAGCGATATACATGAAGGACGACTTGTCGCCGCCGTCGAGAAGTTGAAAAAGGAATCCGGTCTTGCAGAAGTCTCCGGAAAAATAGGCAATGTCTCGGTCGAGGAGGATGTGCGCGCGCTGGTGGACTTCGCCGAAGACACCATGGCTGGCGTAGACATCCTCATCAACAACGCGGGGTTGGGAACATCGAAATTATTGATCGAAATGGAAGATGACGAGTGGAATCGCGTGATTGATGTGACGCTCAACGGCACCATGCGCATGACGCGTTGCATGATGAAAGTAATGAAAGCGCGCGGGCAGGGCGGGGTGATTGTTAACAATGCCTCGGTGCTGGGTTGGCGAGCGCAGAAAGAGCAGGCGCACTATGCGGCGGCCAAAGCCGGGGTGATGGCGTTGACCCGCTGTGCAGCGTTGGAGGCGGCTGAGTTTAACGTGCGCATTAACGCAGTGGCGCCTTCTATTGTGTTGCACCCTATGTTGCGTAAGTCAGCCTCGGAAGAGCTGCTGGCGGAGCTGGAGTCGAAAGAGGCATATGGGCGTGCGGCTGAGGCATGGGAGGTCGCGAATGTGATGATGTTTCTGGCGTCGGATTACTCCAGTTATATGACGGGGGAGATTGTGCCGGTTTCTAGTCAACGGGGATGATGTTTTTGCCTTATTCCCGGTTATAAAGCGACAGTATCAATCTTTACACTCTTAACAAACCTAGTCAGACAGGAGATAACCTATGAGAGAAGCAGTAATAGTATCCACCGCAAGAACCGGCCTGGCAAAGTCCTTCCGCGGCGGCTTCAATGATACCGAAGCCCCCGCCATGGGTGGCCATGTAGTACGCGCCGCAATTGAGCGCGCCGGCATCGATCCTGCTGAAGTGGACGACTGTATCTTCGGCGCCGCGGCCCAACAGGGCACTCAGAGTTACAACCTTGGGCGTCTGTGTGCTATAGCCGGGGGTCTCCCGGATACCGTCGCCGGAATGGCAATTGAGCGTCAGTGTTCCTCTGGTTTGATGTCAATCGCTACCGCAGCCAAGAGCATAATGTGTAACGAATACGATATCGCCGTTGCCGGCGGTGTGGAGTCCATTTCACTGGTGCAGACCAAGCACAAGAATGCCTATCGCAATGTGTCAAAGGCAGTGACCGCTCTCGATTCCACCGCATACATGCCAATGCTGGAGACAGCAGAGATAGTCTCAGGTCGTTACAACATCAGCCGGGAAGATCAGGACAACTACGCTTTGCAAAGCCAGCAGCGCACAGCAGCTGCTCAAAAAGCTGGCGTGTTTAACGACGAAATTGTCGCCATGAAGACCACCAGGGCTGTATTCAATAAGGACACCAAAGAGACGACCTACGAGGGCGCCCTTGTGGACAGGGACGACTGCAATCGGCCCGCTACCACCCTTGAAAGTCTCGCGGCCCTGGAGCCCGTGTTCAAAGACGGGCAGTGGATAAAGGCAGGCAAGTTTGTGACCGCAGGCAACTCCTCCCAGCTGTCTGATGGG
>PKCY01000105.1 GCA_002862985.1 Haliea sp. | reverse complement strand
CCGATAAGATCTTCATCGGGAACAAACAGGTCATCGATAAACACCATATTGGAGTCGACCGCCTCGCGGCCCATTTTCGGTATACGCTTTACTTCGAGCTTGGAGCGATCGAAATCTGTATAGAACAGCGTAATACCATCAGAGCGTTTTGCGCAGTCCTCGCGCTTTACGGTCCGGCACAGCAACATAATTTTAGTGGCCACCTGACCGGTGGTTGTCCATATTTTGTTACCGGATACGCGGTATCCACCGTCCACTTTTTCTGCAAACGTGGTGATGCTGCAGGTATCCAGTCCCGAGTTAGGCTCGGTGACACCAAAGGCGACTTTCTGCTTCCCGGCGACGAGTTCCGGTATCCAGCGTTTCTTCTGATCTTCAGTACCAAACAACAAAATTGGGTGGGGGCCGAATAGATTAATTTGAATGGTAGAAGCTGCCGCCATACCGCCGCCACTATTGCCCACGGCATGCATCATCATTGCAGCTTCGGCGACGCCCAGGTTTGATCCACCAAACTCTTCTGGCATGGTCATACCCAGCCAGCCCCCCTCCGCCATTGCGCGGTGAAACTCCTCCGGAAACTTGCCGTCCTCGTCGCGCGCACGCCAGTAAGCATCCGGGAACCGGTTGCACACCGCTTTCACACCTTCACGTATAGCAACTTTATTGTCGTCCTCTTCAAACAGCATCTTGTAGTCTCCCTCACTGAGATTCATCGGAGCCCGCAATTGGGGCAGAAAAATATCCCGTGTACTTAACCCATATCCGCCGCCGGTTTAAAATGCATAAGCGCTGATCGCTCGCAAATTGTCACGATGACACCATCCTGATTGAACCCTTCGTGCAGGAAGTTCACGATTCCCTGCCGCGCACGACTCTTACTTGGACGCTTACTCATCACGGTTGTTCGCGTGTGAATTGAATCGCCGTGAAAGACCGGGGCGGGAAATGTTGTGTTGGTCATTCCCAGGTTCGAAACAGTCGTGCCCAAGGTCGTATCGGCAACGGTCATACCTATCACCAGGCCAAGCGTAAACAGGCTATTTACCAGCGGCTTGCCATAATCTGTTTCCGCCGCCTTGTGGAAATCAATATGCAAGGGCTGAGGGTTAAGCGTTAAACAGCTGAACCATACATTGTCCGCTTCGGTGATTGTTCTGGACAGGGGGTGCTCAAAAATCATGCCCTCTTCCAATTCTTCATACCATAACCCTGCCATCTTACTACTCCCTATCAATAATTAACGGGGCACGAAAGCGCCCGCATTTTCGAGACATCCTCGGCTCTCAAGCGCCTTCTCTGCCGACGATCGTAACGGACGAAACATTCTGAGAAGGAAATCCACCCAGATTATGCGTCAAACCCAATACCGGATTATTTTCCAACTGCCGTGCTCCGGCGCGCCCCTGCAATTGCAGGTACATCTCATAAATCATACGCAAGCCGGTCGCGCCAATGGGGTGGCCAAAACACTTGAGACCGCCATCTAGCTGGCAGGGGACCTGGCCACCAGCATCGTAAAAGCCATCCAGAATATCAAAGGACGCCCTGCCCTCTTGAGAGATATGCAAATCTTCCATGGTCACCAGTTCGGTCACAGAAAAACAGTCGTGTACCTCAATCATACTCAGCTGGCTTCTGGGATCTTTAATGCCCGCTTCTTTGTATGCACGCTCGGCAGCGACCCGGGTAGTATGGAAGTAACTGCCATCCCAGTCGTTGTACTGCAGCTCCCGACCATTGGAGACTGACAGCTGCAGCGCTTTGACTGTCACCAGGTCTTGCTTACCAAGAGAGCGGGCAATCTCCGGCGTAGTCACAATCGCACAGGCAGAACCATCACTCACACCACAACAATCAAACAGACCCAGGGGCTCTGCAATCATTGCGGCATTAAGCACCATGTCTATATCGATCTTGCGCTGCAAATGGGCTTTTTCATTGAGCAATCCATTGTCATGGCTTTTCACCGATACGTGGCCCATCGCTCGCTTAAGGTCCGCCTTGTTCATCTTGTGCTTACTGGTATAGGCAGACGCGAGCTGCGCAAATGAACCCGGTGCGGAGACGTTCGGCCAGAACAGATCATTGACGGTTCCCCTGGCGCGCTGGGGCAGACCGCCATAGCCGGTATCCTTGAGTTTTTCCACGCCCACCGCCAAAGCAATATCGCAGGCGCCAGCGGCCACCGCATACACAGCACCCCGAAACGATTCAGTTCCGCTAGCGCAGTAATTTTCCACCCGGGTTGCAGGGATATAGGGTAGACGTAAGGCAGTCGCGACCGGCACAGCTGACTTGCCCACATGCTGCTCATCCAATGCGGTCGCCAACCAAGCTGCGTCTATCGCAGAAGATTCAATTCCCGCATCCGCCAGAGCCTCTGTGTAGGCCTCAACCATCAAATCCTCTGCGTTAGCATCCCAACGCTCACCGAATTTGGAGCACCCCATGCCAAGGATGGCCACTTTATCTCTGATTCCACTCGCCATGGTTTACGCTCCAATGCCCGGATAGATTGGCGCCGCCTTCCAATAATAGCGACGAAAGCCCCGCTTGTGATCATAGTCCCTGATACGGAATACCATGCGCATAGGCATACCCACCTCTAGCCCCTGCTCGGCTACTACGTCGGCGAAATCAATCATGATGCGGCCACCCTCAGCAAACTGGATCATGCCGTAATAGGCTGGTGGGTCCAAAGAATAGGTCAAACGGTCTGAGGTATATGAATTGAGCGATGCAACGGCGTCCGCAAAGGGATGGGGCTCCTGTGTACCGACATCGCCGCACTGAGGATTGACACAGATCGGCGCCAGGGGTATCTGCTCGGTACCGCACTGGCTACATTTGCCACCGACAAATCCAGTGGTCAACGCCTTGTTACGATAAGCCGCGCTTAGGGCGGTATTCTTGTCTGTTTCAGCACGCAGCCCGTGCTCCATTGTAATCAAGTCGTTAAATGCCAGGTATTTGAAATAATTCTCTTCTTCACACCGGTTGGCCAGGCACGCCTTCAGGCCGGTTGCTGCGGGCAGCTGCGCCAGCGCATCCGTTGCCTCAAACAATAAGACATCGCAGCCCTGCCCAAAGCCCAGCACCACGATAAGCTCACCGGGTTTAGCGGCTTCCAATGCGCCAATGAGCATCAACAACGCGTGCGCGGCTCCCGTGTTTCCACAATTGCTCTCAAGGGTATCCTGCAGCGCCTCGGCTCTTAAGCCGAGTTTTCGAGCGAGCGCTTTCTGATCTTTCGCACTACCAATCGGACAACAAAAATGCGCAATGCTCCCGGCATCGATCCCTGTGTTTTGTAGCAGCGCGTTCACCGATTCGGGCACAATCTTCATCAAACCCTCATCGCGAATCCAGCGCGCCTCCCACTGGTAGTCAAATTCCGACTGCGCGGTGCGAAAGTGATCGATGAAATCCACAGATCGAGTATGTGACCCCACCAACGTTGCGATGACATCGCCCTGGCCTACCAGTACTGCAGCGGCACCATCGCCGTAGGTCATCTCTCCAACAGACGCCGCCTTGGTCCGCCGATTATCAGCCCCAATGACCAAACCGGTCTCGCCGGTCGCAGCACCTTTCAGCGCCGCCAGTAGGGCAGACGTACCCGCTCGCTGAGAGCCCGACAAATCGAACGTTTGTAGCGCGCTGCTCAGCCCCAGAGCCTCACTCACCAGCACGCTGTTCTGCCGATCGAGAAACGGAAAACTGGTCGACCCATTATACAGCCCATCGACTTGGCGTCGGTCCCTACCTGCTAAACACGCCCGGCCGGCTTCCACCGACAGTGTATTACTGTCTTCGTCCCACGCGGCCATGGTGCGCTCGCCGCGACCCAGCCCCAGCAAGGCGGGTTCAAACCAGCCATGGGCAGCAGCTATGGACTTTCGCTGAAGACGAGCTTGGGGCAAATAAGCCCCAAACCCTAATATACCGACAGACATTACTGGCAGCCCTCTACTGATTCACGGGGATATTAATACAATGCAGGCTATAATTTAGCATGCTTAGTATATTGGCGCTATCTACTCCAGAGGCCGGTTGACCAGTTTCGCTACTAACGGCGTCAAGACTGCCAGGATTGTCCCCGCTCGACAGATTAGAGCCGGAACAGCAATTGGGCCCGTTTCCATAGGTGGCGTGACCAAGGACATTCGTGCCTGTGACAGTGTACCGCGCTGACTCCAGCACTTGCAGAGTTGAAGTCAAACACAGTGGAGCTATGAGCTTTGTCGGGGAACATCCGAAGGATCCAGACGCCTGGTTAGTTTCGAATAGATATGGCCGCACCCACTGACTCCAGAACTATGAGCGTCACCCATCCCCACCACATAGTCGGACCCTCTGAGTGGTTATAAGTCGCTGTGCCTTTACGCTATGGACCCGCGGCAAAGGTGCGAAGCGCCAGTCACCCACACTGAAATTCTCTCATCCACTGAACGACACGTCCAATGGCGGTGTTCAGTTTCTCTTAGTAATGGATTGTTATGTCATAGGACATAAGCGTCTGACGAACGGGACAACCCGATGTTAAGCCGTGAGCATATTACTGATATAGCCACTTCCACAATCTACAGCCAATAAAAAACCCCGTATTTGGCGAGCTGGGTTAATGCCTCAGAAGCCTCAGGCTTTACGTAACTTACTCATACCCAGTAAATAAAGCAGTCCCGCCATGATGCCCAGTAGCCACAGTGGGCTGGTTGGGATGGACGTTGCAACTGGAGGAGACACCGGACACGCCGAGAGGTCCGGTGTCGCTCCAACAAAAGCATCAGGTGACCCATCCACGAGAAAGTCTCGCGGCCAACCCGTTTTTTCCTCGCAGTAGGTTATCGTCGATAGAGTGCCAACATTCCCAATGAACATGTTGAGGTCGAAAGTACCAACACCGAAGTTGCCTTGAAAGGCCACGCTGGTGAGTAAATTATTTCCGAAAGCGTCAGTAGCAATGGTTGTAACGCTATCTGGAATAATCAAGCTTGCGATGCTGTTTCCGGCAAAAGCAGATTGGCCAATGGTCGCAACGCTGGCTCCGATAACGACGTTGTCGAGGTCGTTATCGAGGAAAGCAGAAGCCCCAATACTGGTGACACTATCTGGAATACTCACGCTTTGAAGCCCGCTCGCATTGAATGCGCTTGCCCCAATGGACACCACACTATCTGGAATCACGACGCTGGTGAGGGCACTGGTGAGGCCGAAAGCATCGGCCCCGATAGTCGCAACGCTATTTCCGATAGTCACGCTACCAAGAGCGCTAGTTTCAGAAAAAGCACTCGAACCTATACTCGTGACGTTATCGCCGATAGACACGCTGGTGAGGGTGGTGTCGTTCGCGAAAGCAGAATCGGCAATACTCGTAACGTTGTAGGTGATAGCGCCATTCGTAACAGTGTCAGGAATATTTATTGTAGGCGAACTGACCGCTGCAAAACCATCCACCTCGGCCTCAGTTGCGGTGAGGGGATTATATTCCAGACCACCAAAATCAAATGCTGACACCTGTCCTGACACAAGCACTGAGAGAATAAAAACGACAGGAGCGAACACAAAGCGCACTGGCGTTAGTGGAATAGATTTACACATTAGCGGGACTTTCTCTTCTGTCTACGGCGCGGCAAACTATATATCGAAACAGAACGACCGCAAAGTAAAAAAATCGGACTATCGTGAGCAGATCCCCTCAGTGATGCGCGTTACCCAGCCTGTAAATATCGCGACTTGCGGACAGCAGTGTTATCGATGTCGCGGCTACCGCGGACGATCAATGAAAGGCGTAGCTGAGTGTCATGCCGTATTCACCGTCCAGTTAAAATATCCTTGCGCCCTCACGTCGGACCCTTAATTCGTGGGTTTGCACAGCAAGCTTAAAAGATCAGGTTGCCCTACGGCCATACATTCCTCTAGCGAAATCGGCCTGCGCATGAAGAATCGCTATTCTCCGCTAAACTGCGCGGACCGTTTCTCCAGAAAGGCCTGAACGCCCTCCTTGCCATCGTAGCTCGCGCGCAACTCACGGTTGGTTTGGAGCTCTCGACGGAACTGCTCCTCAAAACTATTGACGGTTCCTTCGTCAACTAACTGCCTGGTCATTACCAGCGCCCTGGTTGGCCCTTGTGCCAATGCCTGGGCCCATTCTCTGGCTCGAGTCTGTAATTCGCCATCTTCCAGACATTCGTTGATCAGGCCCCACCGCAGTGCTTTTTCAGCTGCTACCGGCTCATCCGTTTTTAGCATTGCGAGGCTGCCGGGACGGCCCACTGCACGAAAGAGCGAGCCTGACTCAAGATTCGGTTCCATGCCAAACTGCTCGGGTAGCTGCACAAAGCTGGCCGAGAGCGCGGCCAGCAGCAAATCGCCGCACAGCGCCAGGGAAAAGCCGGTGCCCGCCGCGATGCCGTTGACCGCCACAACAACTGGAACACGACTGGCCCGAACACTGGCTAATGTATCAAAACCTTCCTGCGCAAAGTCTGCTACATCACCAGAACGCGGCGATATGCCCTCGCTCACCTCCCGCCCGATACAAAAACTACGTCCGGCACCTGTCAGGATGACAGCTCGGATACGAGTATCGCCTGCAACCTCCTGCATAGACTGCTGAATTTCATTGCCCATTTCAGCCGTCAGGACATTGTCGAATTCAGGCCGGTTCAACGTTAACGTCGCAACCGCGTCTACAACCTCGAATTGAATCGATTTATAGTCATTCATCCAATCGTACTCATGTCAGAGACCGCTATACTGCATCCAGGTTCACATTACTTCTGACTTAGGATAGCACCATGAAGCCACAACCAACGATGAGCGATTCTCTTTTACACGTCGACAATCGCATTGCAACACTCACCCTCAATCGAAACGACGTCCGGAATGAGCTGACAGGCACCCAACTCGTTAACGATCTATGCACCACCGTCGCATGGGTCAACACCACAATCGATGTATCCGCGCTGATCATCACGGGCGCCGGCAGAGCATTTTGCGCGGGCGGAAACATCAAGGATATACGCGATAAAAAGGGCATGTTTGATGGCAACCCCGCTCTCATCAGCGACAATTACCGCCATTCCATACAGCGCATGAGCCTTGCCATGCACGGTGCAGAGATACCGGTGATAGCGGCGGTGAATGGTCCCGGCATTGGCGCGGGATTTGATCTCGCCTGTATGTGCGATATTCGACTGGGTACCCCTGCCACCCGCTTTGGCGAAACGTTTATCAACCTTGGGCTGATCCCTGGGGACGGAGGCGCGTGGTTCCTGCAACGGCTGGTAGGCTATCAGCGGGCAGCCGAATTAACTTTCAGTGGCCGGGTAATTGACGCAGAGGAAGCTTTGCAGTTCGGCCTGCTACTGGAAATTGTCAAGCCAGAAGAGCTTTTAGATCGAGCCTTGGCGCTGGCAGCGGAATTTGCAGCAAAACCGCCACAGGCGTTACGCATGACTAAACGCCTTATGAAAGCAGCACAGCGCCTCGAATTGGGCGACTTACTGGACCTAAGCGCCAGCTATCAGGCGAACTGTCATTACACCGCTGATCACCAAAGGGCTATGGATGCCATGCTCGATAAGACGGGGGCAGAATACAAGGGCAATTAGGCTGGGACAAGCCCTCGCCTTTTTGTGCGCGCGCGGAAAGTCGCCCCCGCAATAGCGTCCTTCCGAAACTGCTCGAATGTGAAAACCTGGGGGCAAAGCTCCTTGCTGTCGCGCCCTGTCTAGACGGTTTGCAAAGCCAATCCAGACTCCCGAGCTTCATTTTGACTGTCAAAGTTTGAATCACAGGAGCGCTTTTCGCAGCCCGGGCTCAGACTGCACACCCGTCAGGCAAAGCCCGCCATATCAAAGTAGTCGCGCCAGGCACTGATTTTGCCATCCCTGAACTCGAACACGCCCATAACCGGCAGTTCGACTCGCTTACCATCCATCACCAACACGTCCGTGCGCTCATTCATGACGACGCCATCGGGGCCTTCCACCTGTCGGTGCACGATGAAATCAATCTCGGTGGTGTCGCCGAGAAACCCCTCGATAAATCCACGAATAGCCACCTTACCGACGTTGGGCGGCCCCATAGGAACATTGGCGTAGGCCGCATCTTCAGTGAAGTGATCCATGACGGCGTCCAGATCCAGGCTATTCCACGCCTTCATAAACCCATCAATTGTGCCTGAATTATCTGCCATGATTAGCATCTCCTCCCGGGCTGTGAACAAATATTACGCCTGATACAACCAACCCGTTCAGCTGAAAGTAAGCTTCGATGCAGGCTAGGGCGCATTTACCACTATATACGTCGTCGATGATCCCGATATCTGAGGCTGGTACCACGTATTACCGCATTGCTGGTAAGCAAAGCCACTCACAATTACTGTCTGGCAAGACGGGGGCAGTGAATTCACTACGGACCCTACTACCAGAGCAGTTGCGGTCACAGCCGCTGCAATTGCAAGAGGATGATAGTTATCGTGATAGCAACACCCGTGACCGTATCCACGATTGTTGACATCCACATTGACGTTGCGGTTGATATTCACATTGCCGTTGCGGTTACCGTGATTGCGGTTACCGTAGTTGCGGTCAACGTGGTTGCGATTTCCGTGATGGCCGTAGTTGACGCTGGAATGCGCGTGAGAGCGTGCATGATGACCACCACCCCCCCTTCCCCGAGCATTCACCTCAGCAACAATAAAGACCACCAGAGATACAGAAAGAAATGCCAAAGATATATTCTTCATCATCAAGCCTCCTATTCGTTCGCATCGTCACTGGAAAGATTATCTTCCAGGACTACTCGAAGTGCGCCCTTAGGCGGATTGAAAGTGAATGCAGCATCGTTGAAAGACGGAGCGAGGTCCCACTGATACTGCGCGGTGTGCTGAGGCCTGGCATCGTCAGTCCTGGTAGTAATAACCACCTTGCGTGGTAGCGGATAATCGCCTTTTTGAATCCATACTTGCCAGTCGATATCATCCTGCCGAAATATGTAATGCTGACAGGTAGTGCCTTGAATTACAGCCGAACCGACATCCATCGCGCCGGTAATGGCTTTCGTGTCCATCTCTGGTGTACCCCAGCGAAAAAGATCCAGCCCGGGCAGGTCCATGCCATACTTGTCGTCAAGCATATCCGCCAGCTTGCCAATGGTGTCCGGGGCATCTACCGTCGCATAGTAATCCATACGCTGCCCCCACAAGGTAAATGTTTTTCCATCAAAGAAGAACAAACGCTCATGCCGGTCATTGACCGTATGAATTCTCAAATCATTGGGTGGCTTGGCCAAAATATCGACATTGTTCTCATACTGAATTTTTTGCCCATCTTCCAGCACCGTGTCGTTGGTGGTGATTATCTTCACGCGAAACGCTTCTAACGAGCGCAGATACGCCCCCATTTTTTCTAGTGCTACCATCGTCGCTGGGTCGACGGCGGGCTCACTCTGCTGGGCAAATGTGGTTGTCGCAAACAGGGTGGCTAGTACTGCCACCACCATTTTGGGCATTTTATTCATATTTTTTCTCCGTGTGTGGCGTCTGGCAGCAGTCATGTAATGCCTACTTCGGCGATACTTTTCAGCTCGCTCTAGGCAGATTGCATACTGCGCGCCTGAGCAGTCTGCCTGGAGACGAATTTCGCTCAAACGTGGGGCTTAGTATAGGTATTGTATTCCCATAGAACCAATGTTTTTTTGCAACAGCGATTAGGCCGGTGCCGCAGCCAAATCAGCAGTATGATAAAGCAGAAACTACCTGAAAAACTGCATGGACCATACTCGACTCCCTTGCATTCAACGCCCCAAACCCGCAGACTCCCGCCATGAAATGTGCCCCCCGTTTTGCCGTTGTACTGTCAATTTTGCTTCTCCCATTCCTCGCCCATTCTGACAGCGACTACCCGCCGGCGGTCAAGTCTATCATCCAGCAGAGATGCATGGTCTGTCACGGCTGTTATGACGCACCCTGCCAATTGAAATTGGAAGCCTGGGCTGGATTGCAACGGGGTGCCAGCAAGGAAATCGTGTACAACGGCTCGAAGCGCCTGGTCGCCGCCCAACCAACGCGTCTGTTTGAGGATGCACAGACAGTGGAAGAGTGGCGTAAGCTGGGTTTTTACCCGATGCTGGAAGAGCCAACGCCCGACGGGGGCGTCTTGGGCCGGATGCTGGCACTGAAACAAGATCACCCTCTCCCGGCCGGACAATTTCTGCCCGACACCATCACCTTGGGCCTTGACCGCGAACAACAGTGCACCAAACCGGAAGCGTTTGACACATTTGCCGCCGATTATCCGCTGTGGGGAATGCCTTACGGTCTGCCGGGATTAGACCATGAGGAGCACGCCACGCTGACTGAGTGGCTGGAAGACGGTGCCCCAGGAGTCCCGCTGGCCAACCCCTCCGCAGCAGAAGAAGATGCCGTGCTGCGCTGGGAAAGCTTTTTCAATGGTGCCAGCCTCAAACAGAAGTTGATGGCCCGCTACATGTATGAACATCTATTTGTCGGCAACCTGTATTTTTCCGACCTGGAACAGACTGGCAACTATTACAACCTGGTGCGTTCACGCACGCCTACCGGACAGGCTATCGATATCATCGCCACCCGACTCCCCTACGACGACCCTGGTACAGCTGATATCTACTATCGTCTGCAGCCACTGCGCACTACTGTGCTTGCGAAGCGCCATATGCCCTATGCCCTGAACACCCAGCGAATGCAACGCTGGCAGTCACTATTTCTGGACCCCGAATACGAGGTCACTGCGCTACCCTCCTACGAGAGGGACGTGGCCTCCAACCCCTTTATCGCCTACCGCCAACTACCACAGACAGCGCGCTACAAGTTCATGCTGGATGAAGCACAGTTCACGATCATGGGTTATATAAAAGGCCCGGTGTGTCGTGGCCAGGTAGCCCTGAACGTTATCGATGATCACTTCTGGGTGGTATTCCTGAACCCGGACAGAAAAGGTGTAAAGGAGGACGCTGATTTTCTGGCTGAGCAAAGCAGTCATTTGCGCTTACCGGGCGATCCAAAAAGACGCGTACTGATTACGTTGGCCGAGTGGCGCGGCTATGCGCGCGAACAACTGGAGTACCTGAAAGCCAAACGCGCCTATGCCCAACGCATGAGCGTCGATCATGACAGTGCTGAAGTTAATTTGGATCTGATTTGGGATGGCGAGAAAACCAACGAAAATGCGGCACTGACGATATTCAGGCATATCAATAGCGCATCTGTGGTTAAGGGACTGGTTGGTCAACAGCCAAAAACCGCATGGGTAATAGACTATTCGCTGTTGGAGCGAATTCATTACTTGTTGGTTGCCGGGTTCGATGTTTTCGGCAATGTGGCACATCAACTTGAAACCAGGCTGTATATGGATTTCCTGCGCATGGAAGGCGAGCAAAATTTCCTGTACTTCCTGCCAGAAAAAGCGCGTATTCCCCTGCGAAACTTCTGGTACCGGCAAGCCGAAAGCGACGCAAAAAAATATCTGATGACTGATGCTGCCGCCTTTGAAAGGCCAACAGATATCCAATTCCACACCAACAACCCTAAACAAGAACTGCTTAGCATGCTGCAACAGCGCCTGCCCGGAGCAGCAGCTCCAAAATATCAGCCCGCCGACCAGCGCTTCACCAAACTGCAAACACTGCAGGGCAAGCCGTTTAGCCTGATGCCTGAGGTGGCATTTGTGGCCGTGTCCGATACCAACAATGAAACCAACATTTTCACCATCGTGCACAATGATGCCTATGCCAACAACGCGCATGTCTTCGGGGAGGCGCAACGCCGGATTCCCGAGGAAGACTACCTGACGGTTGTGAAAGGTTTTATCGGCGCCTATCCAAACGTATTTTTTCAGTTGCCCGACAGCGAACTCAGTCAATTCGTCGCTGATCTTGAAGCTATGCGCAGCGAAGATGACTATGCCGAATTGGTATCTCAATACGGTGTGCGACGCACCAACTTGTCTTCGTTTTGGCCGTTGTCAGACAAATTAAATGCGCACTATCTGGAACACTCGCCGATAGAAGCGGGTTTGTTCGACTTGAACCGATACGAAAACCGCTGAACCGTTAATCAGTGCTTGGATGTCCAGCGGCGACACTGATAAGACAAAACAGCATCGCAACAAGCAGTACTAACTAGCCAGGTGATTTTCTGGGCTGGCTCTTGGGCCATACCCCGTCATGGCGGTTTTGAGCAATGATATCGCGCGTCAACACGGTAATTACCATCACTGCGGGCATTAAAAAAAACAACACTAGAAAGAACAGCGCCCAGTCAAGCATTAGAGCAATCATCTACGTCTCCTCACGGCTCGGGGGCAGTACACAGTGCAAGCTACGCCAAGTGGTTATAAAGTTTTTACTATGCGCCTGGTGTCGCCTGACCGCCCCTTTTGTTGGTGGGTGTTCATATTTTATTGTTTAACGACTGCAGCGTACTTCTCCCCTGTCGCTGGGGTTCCTAAATGTAATACTAAGTAAACCAGGTGCCTGCAAACAGCGCGAATATCGTTAAAATTACCGCTTTTTACGTCAAGCATTCGGATTGGGCGCAATACCAGCAACCCCGAATTCTAAGGCCCAGCGAACCAGGCGGAAATTGATTGAGGAGCAGCATCTCCATGGTATGCTTAAGGGCTCAATTGGGATAAAAAAAGCCCTCCCAAGTTCAGTGCACAAAGACCACTGCTCTGGGACTTAGTGCCCTAATCAGACATCAGCTTGCCGTGCACCTTGCTTCCAACATGCACGGATAGGACCGAATAAAGCCATGAATCGATTTTTTGTTTTTGTATTCGCGCTACTGTTATCTGCAGTAACCAAGGCACAATCTCCTCCTCCAACTGAAGCCTACAAGCCACCCCACGCGCACAGTAGCGGCGCCGACTTGCTTTACTATTGTGAGCAGACGGACAGCGTCGTTGACCAACTGAGATGCGACTACTATGTTCAAGGCGTTGCCGATATGGCCAGCCTGCCACAACAGGAGAAACCACTCGCTTGCGTACGCCAAGGAGAGACCAGAAGCCAGCTAATGTTGATTGCACTGAATTATTTGAAAACAGTCAACCCGAATACGCTGGAAACCAAAAGCGCCGCCAGCTTGATACTTCAATCTTTCAGAAAAACATTTCCCTGTCCGAAAAATATACTCCCTAAGCCCGCTAAAAAATCAGCGCCAGTCAAATACAGCCCCGCGGTACAAGAAATTTTAAAAAAATGCTCGTTAGCCGCCGACAAAGAAGACATTGGGAAGTGCGTCACAGAAGACCTCAAGAAACTGAGAGAAAAGGCGCCAAAGTAGGATGGTACTCGGTCACTCAATTCCGCCATAACGTTCGTCCCATTTTCTAATGATAGGCTGCAGCGCACCACTCTTTTGAAGAGCCGACAGCGCACGGTTAAACTCAGCGATCATTTTTTCGTGTCCTGGCCAGGATCGACTGGCGGCCACGTGTCGTTCAACCGCGGGCAGAGGAATCTTCACAACAGCAAACTGCGTGATTTTATCCGCCAGAAGTTCATGCAACTGCATGGCGGCAGTGCGTTGGTCTGCAATCACAAAATCTACGTTTCCGTCTAGCAAATTGAGCAGATTGGGAACAAGTTGATCCTCCTGTACAAGCTCCAGATCCGGTATCGCATTGAAATCCACACCGTACGCATAATCGGTTCTCACCCCCAGGCGACTCCCGGAGAGGTCCTGCAGGGTAGTGTATACACGCGGATTAGATCGCAATTTGAGAATAAGCAACTCACTGCGCAGGTAGGGCTCACTAAATAGCAAATCTTTATCACGATCCTTGGAGTACCAAACCGATGCCAGGGCATCATAAACACCCATCCTTGTGCCCTCGACTGCGCGAGCCCAGTTTTCTATCGTTATAACCGGCTTATAATCCGTGTCTGCGTAGATGTACTTGACCAGCTCCAGCGCCAGCCCCTCATCGGGCAGTGCCGCACCGGCATAGGGAGGCGAGGTGCTGGCCTGCAACCGCAACGCCTGCTCAGCGCGCGCACTGCTGCATACACTCACGGCAAGAACAATCGGCAAGATAATTCTTAACATATTCATACCTCTAATTATTAGCGATTCATCGCAGTGACTAGCCATCACAGCGAAGCTCGGGAAGAATAAACTGCATCTTTTCCAATATCCACGCTTTTATCCAAGACTCATTTATTTGCCCGCATTCCTTGCCCGCCGAGACCACGGTGATATGCTCTTGGCATTTGCTGCAACGCATTGCGGAGTCCGCCTTGAGTAAGACAAAACTATTCTGGTCATTGGTTGCGATAACTACGCTGGCGGTTGCGGTTATTCAGTTTATTCCCAGCCCGGCTTTGGTTATTCCTGCACACCAGCCAGTGGCTGAGCGCGAATCCCACCGTCTGCTTAACTTTGAGGGTATCGCTAATTTCCGCGATCTCGGTGGCTACCCCACGGCCGACGGCCGACAGGTTAAATGGGGTGTTTTATACCGCACCGGCACATTGACAGATGCGTCCAACGCAGACTTAAAAGGCCTTGCCCAGCTCAAACTGAACACCCTGATCGATTTTCGCTCCTCTGTGGAAAAACAGGAGGAACCCAATCATCTACCCGACCCGATCGGTTTCAGCGTGGTAGAGATACCGACACTCGATGACGGCAACCAAGCCATAGTGGGCGA
This sequence comes from Haliea sp., assembly GCA_002862985.1. Classification (GTDB taxonomy): domain Bacteria; phylum Pseudomonadota; class Gammaproteobacteria; order Pseudomonadales; family Halieaceae; genus Marimicrobium. Next base: position 4,632 of record PKCY01000105.1, on the reverse strand, counting down.
AATCATGGAGCGAATCGAAACAGGGAACTTTGAGGAGTTCGATCCCGACCAGTTGATGCTAGAGGCCAATCGGCAGTTTGCCACCACGTTTACCCCGCAATTTCGCCAGTATATTCATACCGTTCTGGATGCGGATGGTGCGCCGATAGTTTGGCACTGCAGCGCAGGGAAAGATCGTGCGGGGTTCGCCGCCGCTATCCTGCTGCGCATTCTGGGTGTTCCACAAGACCTCGTAATACAGGATTACATGGCCAGCAAGCAGCACACACTGGACGCTCGCGGATCGCAGTTGATGATACTGCGCTTATTAAAAGGAAAGGAGGCAGCCGACAAACTGGCCATCCTGATGGGTGTCGAGGAGGCATGGTTAACTGCAGCATTTGAAGAAATCGACACCAGTTGGGGCAGCTTTGACAACTACGTCCGTCAGGGGCTGGATCTGGATGAGGCCGATGTTGCGCAGTTGAAAGCGCAATTGCTAAGCAGCCCCTCCAATCCCGGAGTTTAGTCCCCTGGTCCAATTAGTTGAGCCACCCTAGCACCGCGTTTCCCTATAATTAGCAACTACAGGCGGCGCGGCTGCCTGCGAACATCCCAGCCGGAACCCCACCCAAGGTAGTCCAACATGAATTTCGAATTTTCCGAAGAACAACTGTTCATTCGCGACCAGGCGCGCAATTTTCTCAGCCAGGAATGCAAACTGAGTGTAGTGCGCAGCGTGCTGGATTCCGATACCTCCTTCGATCGCAAACTGTGGCAAAAAGTGGTGGGGCTGAGCTGGACGGCTATGGCCATTCCAGAATCTTACGGTGGGCTGGGGCTGGGTTACCTCGAATTATGTGTCATCGCCGAGGAACTGGGCCGCTCGCTCGCGCCAATCCCCTTTTCTTCCAGCGTTTACCTGGCCACGGAAGCCCTAAAAAGCTGGGGCAACGAAGAACAGAAGCAAAACTACCTACCCAAGCTCGCCGCCGGAGAACTCATCGGCACCTTGGCGCTAAGCGAAGGGCTGGGAGCACCGACAGTCGCGGCACAAGTGCATGACGGAGCACTCTCGGGTACCAAGTTACCGGTCCCCGATGGTGATGTAGCGAACTTCGCTGTCGTTTCAGCATTGGGAGACACCGGAGCCGTCGGGCTGTACCTGGTGGACCTGGAAGGTACCGGCGTAGAGCGTGAAACTCTTTCCAGTATGGATCCAAGCCGTTCTCAAGCCCGAGTCATTTTTGACGGCGCACCCGCGCAGCTCTTAGGTGGCGGTGTTTCGAGTGCTGACGAACTGGCTCAATTGCTCGACAGGGCTGCCGTGCTACTAGCCTTTGAACAAATCGGCGGCTGCCAGTCAGCAATGGACATGGGCATTGCCTATACCAGGGAGCGCTATGCCTTTGGTCGCCCCGTCGCTTCCTTTCAGGCCATTAAGCACAAATTCGCGGACATGTATGTCGCCCTTGAACTGGCCCGGTCAAACGCCTATTACGGCGCCTGCGCCCTGTCCAGTGATGCGCCGGATCTACCGCTCGCAGCCGCTACCGCCAGAGTCAGCGCCACCGACGCCTATTACATGATTAGTAAGGAAAACATTCAGGCGCACGGCGGTATGGGTTTTACCTGGGAGTTCGACTGCCACTTGCATTATCGCCGCGCACAACTGCTGTCTGGCCTCATAGGCACACAGATCCAGTGGAAAGAACACCTCGCCACCCGCCTGTTAAAAGCCGCTTAAGGAGTAGCTTATGGATTTTCAAGATACCCCGGAACTGGCAGATTTTCGCCAACAAGTCAGAACCTGGCTAGATGCCAATGCAACCAGGCGCACCGACAATGGGCACATTGGTATGGAAGGCGAGCAGGCAAACCATGAAGCCAAGGACTGGTACAAAAAGAAGGCGGAGGCCGGATTCGCTTGTCTGACCTGGCCTAAAGAGTATGGCGGCGCCGGGCTGACATCCCTGCACGAGGTAGTATGGACGCAAGAGGTCGAAAATTTCAAAACCCGTGACGCACAATTTATCATCGGTATTGGCAACTGCGGCCCCGCCATCCTTCATTTTGCGAACGAAGAAGCCAAGCGGGAATTACTGCCGCGCATGGCGAGCGCCGAAGATGTCTGGTGCCAGCTATTCAGCGAACCCAACGCTGGGTCGGATGTGGCAGGCCTGCGCACTCGGGCCGAGCTAGACGGTGACAACTGGAAAATTAACGGCCAGAAAATCTGGACGTCAGGCGCCCAGTACTCAGACTACGGTGTGGTGCTGACCCGCACCGACCCTACCATCTCCAAGTATCGCGGCCTCACCTTGTTTATGATCGACATGCGTCAAAGCGGAGTAGAAGTTCGTCCGATTAAACAAATGGACGGAGGTCAGCATTTCAATGAAGTATTTTTCCACGATGCTATTGTTCCTGACTCTTTCCGTCTGGGCGAGATTGGTGGTGGCTGGAATGGCGCGCTCACGATACTGATGAGTGAGCGTCTCGCCATTAGCGGTATCCAACCAACCGGGTTTCCACAGTTTCTGGATCTGGTGACAACACTGGAACTGAATGGAAAGCCAATTGCCGAAGACCCTATTGTGCGCGACCGCCTGGCTGCCTGGTACAGCCAATGGGCAGGTTTACAGTCGACGAACAAGCGCATGCTCACGGCCGTGGCCAAAGGCGGTATCGCTGGTGCTGAAGCGTCACTGGGAAAATTGGTGGGCGCTGTGATGAACCAGGAAATCGCTAACTTCGTCTGCCAGATACTCGGCCCGGCAGGTGTCATCCAGGACGACACGATCAGTCCTGCGCATGCACACTTTCAACAAACGGTTTTATTTTCACCGGGTGTGCGACTCGCCGGCGGCACCGATGAGGTTATGCGCAATATCATCGCCGAACAGGTACTGGGTCTGCCCCAGGAACCGCGAGCAGATAAAGGCATGGCGTTTCAGGATATTCCCACCAGCTCAGGCTGACCCATCGAAAGCTTGTGCACTGCTGAAAGACTGATCTGCCGAAGGCCTGTCTCCCCAAAACGCCAGACCCCGAAAAAAATCTCTTTAGGTACTTCGGTAGTTGATTTCAAGCTCAGTAGTCCGAATTGGGTTTGCAAACCGTGTTCAGACTTGTGACCGGCCCCCACCCTATCAAAACAATTGATTCGCACTTTATAGCAGGTTGGGGCCGCCGCTTGCTCTATTCAATAATGCCCATCACAAAAATCACCGCCACTGCCGGCGGCACTACAAAGCGAATCAAAAAGCGCCAGATTTCGTGGGCGCCCGACGAGGCGGTATTTAGCTCGTCCGCTGTCGCCTCTTTGGTCATGGCCCAACCAGCGAAAACTGCAATCAACAAACCTCCCAAAGGCAGTAGTATCTGATTAGAAAATACGTCCATAATGTCGTTGAAGTTTTTACCCCACACTGCCCAATCGCTCATAACGTTATAAGACAGTATCGAAAGAACACTGAGAACTGCTATAGAGCCAACCACCAGCAAGGCACTTTGATGTCTGGGAATAGAAAATCGCTCTTCTACCCAAGAGTTTACTGCCTCTACCAGTCCGACCATGGACGTAATACCCGCCACGGACAACATCAGAAAAAACAGGATACTGAATGCATGGCCACCGGGCATCTCCGCAAACCCAACCGGCAGTGTCTGAAAAATAAGACCGGCACCCGCTGCCGGGTCCAGTCCGTTTTGAAACACCACCGGAAAAACGACAAGCCCGGCTAGCAGAGCCACACCTGTATCCACGGTCACGATGAGCAACACCGAACGTGTTAGCGGTATCGACTTTGGCATATAGGCGCCGTACACCATCATCCCCGCCATTGCCACGCCCAGAGAAAAGAACGCCTGCCCGATGGCCGCGAGCACGGTGGAAAATCCGATTTTGCTGAAGTCCGGCGTGAATAACCAGGTGATGGCCTGTGAGAAGCCGTTCACTTGCGCACCTGAGGGCGGCATAAAATAATTGTAGACTGCCAGCACCGCCAAGAGCAGGAACATGAGTGGCATCAGAATAATGACGGCCCGCTCTATACCATCCTTCACGCCCGCGTAAATAATCATGCCGGTGATGGCCAGGCCCACCAGAGTCCAGGCCAGCATCCCCACGCTATTATCCAGCACCGCTACAAACTCTGCGTCCGCGACAGCGCCGTCAAAACCCAGGAAACCGGTATTGACGGCCTTGAATAAATACCACAGCACCCAACCCACTACGACGGCATAGACAATTTCGATGGTAAACGCTGCCAACAGGCCCATACCACCCACCCACTGCCAATGTCTGGAACTACCATTTTCCGCTGCAACCCTGGCCACAGCCGTCGTCGGACTACCCTGCCCGCGACGACCGATCAACATTTCTGCGATTAGAATAGGCGCACCAATACCAAAGGCGCAGGCCAGGTAGACCAAAACAAAAGCGGCACCGCCATTTTCACCTGTGATATAGGGAAACCGCCAGATATTGCCAAGCCCGACGGCAAAACCCACAGACGCCATAAGAAATACAAATCTAGAAGACCAATGCGCGCTGCCCGCTGCCATGTGACTCTACCTGTGCTTTTGCTATTACCTGCAGTCTACACAAAATGCAGTTGCGATTCAGGCTTCCACCGGGCGCGTGGCCTG
>PKCY01000163.1 GCA_002862985.1 Haliea sp. | reverse complement strand
AATCCCGATGTGGTGCAGGCCGTATTTCTTGATAGGCATAGGAACTTTTCCAATGAGAAAGCCATGGAGAACAATATTGGCCGGTTTTTTTCTGGCGGCTTGCTGTTAATCGATTTTGATGAACACAAGGAGCAGCGACGCCTATTCCAAACCGCCTTTAAAAACGAGCCAATGAAGCATTATGTGAAGCAGATGAACGTGATCTTCGCTGAACATATCCAGCGCTGGGGTGATGTCGATGAATTTAAATTCTTCCCCCATATCAAACAGTGTCTGCTGACAACGGCTGCCAGTATCTTTATCGGTGTAAAAAGTGACGAAGATATCGAAATGCTTAACCGTAACTTTATCGACATGTTTGAAGGCATGGTGGGTATCGTACAAAAGGAAATACCCGGGACGAAATGGGCGCGCGCCAAGGCGGCTTTGCGCAATCTTAAAGATCATTATGAAAGCTTGATTCCACTGCGGCGTGATACTGAGGTCAGTGTTGATTTTTTGAGTTACTTAAGTAAAGAAAAGCGCGAGGACGGTAGCTATTTTAGCGATCAGCAGATTGTAGATCATATCAATTTTCTGTTGATGGCCGCGCATGACACTACCGCCTCGTCACTGACTAATATATTAATGGAGTTGGCAAAGAACCCTGAATGGCAGCAACGCTTACGTGAACAATCCCTGGCCATGGATAAGGAGTTTATTGCTTATGCTGACCTTGATGAGATGGTCGATTTTGACCATGTTATTTTGGAAGCGCAGCGTTTACACCCGTCGATCCCTATGACGTGGCGTCGTAGTATTCGGGAATGTGAAATCGAAGGCTATACCATTCCCCCCAACACGCTGGTTTATATGCCCCTTTTATACAATTATCGAGACCCGAAGTGGTGGACTAACCCTGATCAGTTTGACCCCGACCGCTTTTCTACTCAACGCGCCGAGCATAAAAACCATTCCTTCGCGTTTACCGCGTTTGGTGGTGGCGCCCACAAATGTATTGGTATGCACTTTGCCAAGGCACAGGTTAAATGCTTTTTGCATCAGTTTTTGCTAACTTACCAATTCACTGTATCTGAGGGTTATAACCCGAAATTAATGATGATTCCGATGCCTAAACCCAAGGATGATTTGCCCCTGATTCTGGAGCGAATACAGTAAACGTCAAAACGGGGGTGGTCCTGATTTCTTCTTAGAATTTATTGCCTAGTTAACAAGGGTTACCGGTTCGCGAACATCGTGACCCGGGGAACTGACAAATTGATTCCAGCAGCCCATTGAGGGCAGGTGCCTGAGGTTAGGTGGCAGAATCATGCGGTCTCAATTAGTCAAGTTGTCAGAACCATTATGGCGAGTTAATTTGGTAATATCGCCCCCCACAACCGCTAAGCCAAGGTACAATCACAGCCCTAAAGTTCACGGACAGATAATTATGATGTTTGCTATCTATAGCTTTATTTGTGTCCTGGCGTTGCTGTTCTCTGCTTGGGCTCTCTACAAAGGACTGGAGAGCAAGAAGGAGTACGCGCGTCTAAAGTCAGAGACGCCCACCCCGCCTAAAGAAGATGAATGAGTTCACGGACTGAGAATCATGGAACAAGACCTGAATAATTGGTTTACTTTCCTGGCATTGACGTTGTCTTGCGTAGCGCTATGGATTGGAGTGGCAAATAGGCGAGAAGATCAGCGACTTGATGCCATAGAAACTTTAGGTAGGATTGAGAGGAAGCGAATAACTTCTCGGACATTTTTTACGCAAGCACGACGGCAAGCTCAGACAATCCTCGACTATCCGGCATTAGAGGCACGAGACGGTTTAAAGGACGTGGCGACTGAATGGCTCGAAGTGGTAGCCAATATTGAGACTAATCACCATGAGGTGGTTGAGGAGGTGGCCTTGGTGAGGGATAGCCTCCATAAAAGGAATCATTTTGACTTGGGAAAACTGAAGGTTTTGGAATCTAGTCTAGATAACTTATTGGAACTCACAGCTTCATTTCTTGAATATACGTCGTCAGGGTGAAGCGAAGTTTACTGATCCAGACGGTACTGACAAGTTAACTTGAAGGTATGGGCTGAGCCGACACAATTATGTTGGCATGGATATAGAATCAGGGAAAATTGCTCTAGCAGGCAGTGCTTACGCCGGAGTTCTCATCTTAGAGCGCAAGCCACCGCCGGACTGCTGATAAGGCGAACCTTCGGCACCATTTATGCCTAGTGGTTGAAGGGGCGCCAATGAGGAATTTATCTATAATTTAGGTACGATGATTCTGACAGCACCACCGCAGCGACCGCACTCGCCAGTGCAAAGCGCATATCGCGCTCAAAGGCTACTGCATAGGCTCCTCATCAGGCTTTCATTTTATCGCTCATCGGCCTCCATTCTATTCTGATTGGATGGCCGGTGATTGAGTCTATGCCGCTAATTTCGACATAATAGCCGCGCCTGTCGTCCGTGCGCTGTGCTAATGATGCTAGGTAATCCTCCATTCTGGTATAGCGTTGCTTAATGTGATCAACATCGATCTTTTCAGGCTTATGTAAATCTATAAACTGCTGCACTGCTTCGTTGATATACACGGGACTGTCTCCTTCCAAGGCGACTCGTTAATGTTCTTTAGTGTTCAGTGGCGTCCAAGAGCGTCATCGTGACAAATCGAGGAGCGTCAAGTATAAGCAAAATAAAGAGGCTATTGGCAGAAAATCGACACGCACCCTTCCGGTGTCATACCTGAGGCGGGTTCTATAGCGTCATTGATTATCGCGAAATCAGCTACTGGCAAGTAAACTTAGCTTCACTCGAAAAGTGGAAAATCAGAACGTATAAAACCAACAAATATCGTTCAAAGTGGAGCCTAGCAATAGACTCTTGGTCACCTTAGCCTGGTTCTTGTAGAGCCAGCCCATGACCTCAAGTTAACTTGTCAGTGCCATGTATTCATAGGCTCGATTGTACACATGATATGCAGTTAGCTTAGCAATATCTCCACGGCTGCAAATAATTCTAATGGATGTGGCATGGCTGGCCCAGATGCTGTCCATTCGTGAGTGACAGGGGTTCGCTCGGGCACCTCTTGATCAAGCAAATCTAGCATGAGTTGAGGGTCAAATACGGGGCCGAGGGGATCATCAGCATACGCCTGTGTATGTATGAAATCGGTAGCCTCTTGAGCAGTAGCTAAGTTATCGACTTGTAGCTCAGCAAATGCGCCGTCTGGATCGCGGCAGTAAGGTGATATTGTTGGTCCATGCTGCAAAGGTACTTACGGTGCAATGCCAAGTGGCTTCAGGCATGTGTAGTGATCGAGTAAATTGCGCAAATCGGGAAAGATAAAAGCAGTATGCATCAGCCCCGCAGAATTGATGGGTTTTTCAGTCACGCCTCCCGGAGGCGTCATAAAAGCCCGGCGATGATGATCGTCATCATAAGTCATAAAGCACATCATATGGTTTTCGAAAACCACCTCTGCATTGAGCACAGCGCAATAGCAGTCGCGTATTTCCGCAATTTTGTTCGTGTTGACCACATAATGTGCAAGTTTGAATTATGAATTCATTTAATTTACTCCGATAATATTGGTGCCCCAGCGTCAATTATTTCATATTGGTTATAGAAAGATTAATGAGGCGTTAGCTTTTTCACTCAGCCGACAAATTAGAAAGCCCGCGCTTGCGGGCTATTCAATTCTCACCTATGCTCAGTCTGCCTGATCGGCCAAGGCCTGGATGTTGCCGTAGGCGACAGTTCTGGTGTCCCAGAAATGAAAGGTTCTTCGCCCTGCGATAAAAATTCTATTTAAGGAACAGCCATTACATCCACTGTCTAACGATCTGGGCATTAATTCTCAAAAATATCTATTAACTGTCTCGTCGTTATCCGAATAATACCGAGTGTTTGGAGAAATATTCTCGCCAAAAAAGAATATCTATTTTTCCTTCACTCGCCTGGGTATTACTGATTCCTCCGCTGGCGTAGTCAATGAAGGCAAAAAGCATTTCTTGCTCATCATCTATTCGAGCATTTTTGATATTTTCCAATATTTTTGAATCTAAGATTGCAGAACCGGCAATAAACCCAAACACACTATGATTCAATTGATAGCGAAGGTGCTCTTTATTTTTTTCGGGTAATTGTTGTGCAATTCTTTTATGCACCGACAGGAAGTGCGATTGAAATAATTCATCCATGAAATTTGTGTCTTCGTTAGAATCGAGCAGTAATTTACTCCATAGTTTGAATATGTCGTGGCCGCACTGAGGTATTTTCTGGATAAGTATAAGCGGCGCATACAGTACCAGTAGTAATTCCTGCACACTCATTTCGTCTTTGTTTTGGTGCTCTATTTGTAGCCAAAGGTCTTGAACGGCAGGTTTAACTTGTTTGCCTACCCATTCAAATATAGCTTTCAGGATGCCTGCCTTATTGCCAAAGTGATAATGCACTGCCGATTTGTTTTTCGTGCCCGCCTCGGTGTTGATGGTTCGCATAGAAACCGCTGCAAACCCCTTCTCTGCAAACAGCTTTATCGCTACCAAAAGAAGGCGTTCCCTTAAATCTGCTTTTACATCCACCATTAGATGGCTTTTCGATTCCTGCATGCTATTGGCCTTTGTGATAAAAAGCTCCCAATTAACCGTATTTGGGATTTAAGGACATACCCCCGCTATCGATATAACTCGCTGTAATTCATACCCTTTATTCTAACTTCGTAGCGTTGTCGTTGTTCAAGTCTGGCAAACACCCCCCATTAAGTCAATCGCCTTCAATTAAGTCGTTTGACTTAATAATAACTAAGCGGTAGTATTTTCACCCGGTGGAGCACGCCATAGATATCCCTTTCTAAGCCTGCTCTGCACTGTCTGTTGATGTCTTTTACGTTTGAAGGTGGATTATGTCTATTCAAGAGTTTGATGTAGTGGTTGTGGGTGCAGGTCTATCGGGCATTTCTGCGGCCTACTTTTTAAAGAAAAACTGCCCCAATAAAACTTTCACTATCTTAGAGCGTCGTGAACAAATTGGTGGAACCTGGGATTTGTTTCGCTATCCAGGTATTCGCTCTGATTCTGACATGTTTACCCTAGGTTATTCCTTTAGGCCTTGGCAAACTAATAAGTCGATAGCGCCGGGTGACTCCATTAAAAAATATGTCACGGAAACCGCTAAAGAGAATGGTATTGAAAAGCACATTCAGTTTAAACAGAAGCTAGTCAGTTCAAGTTGGTCTAGTGAAGATGCTAAATGGACTTTAGCTGTTGAACAAACCGATGGCAGTACGCAGCAAATTCGCACTGGCTTTGTAATGTCTTGTACGGGTTACTATAACTATGACGAAGCTTATACACCTAATTTTGAAGGTGCAGAAAAATTTGAAGGCCAAGTGGTTCATCCTCAATTCTGGCCAGCGGATTTTGATTACGCTGGGAAGAAAGTTGTTGTTATAGGCAGTGGCGCAACGGCAGTAACGCTGGTGCCTGCAATGACAGACAAGGCTGCGCACGTGACTATGCTGCAACGCTCGCCAACTTACATGGCGAGCTTGCCCACTGAAGATAAACTGGCAAATACATTGAGACGAACCTTGCCGACGAAATTAGCCTACTCCATAAGCCGCACCAAAAAAATTCTCATGGGTGCGGCATTTTTCAAAATGAGTCGATCACGTCCAAAGATGATGAAAAGCCTGTTACTGAAAGGTGTGGCTTCACAATTGAAAGACAAGTCCTTGGTAAAAAAACATTTCACGCCAAGCTACGACCCCTGGGACCAAAGGATATGTGCGGTGACCGACGGGGATATGTTTAAAGGCATCAATAATGGCAAAATTTCTCTAGTTACCGATCACATCGATAAATTTACTGAAGGTGGCATTCAATTAAAATCAGGTGAAACACTTGACGCAGATATTGTTGTTACTGCGACGGGGTTGGTGCTAAAGAACCCAGGCGACACACCCATTTTTGTAGATGGCAAAGAAGTCGACTTCCCTAGTTCTTTTACGTACAAGGGCATGATGGTGAGCGATGTGCCTAATATGTCTAACACTACCGGCTATACAAATGCATCTTGGACTTTAAAAGCAGATTTAATAAATGCCTACGTGTGCCGTCTCCTAAATAAAATGGATAAATCAAAAAAAGACTACTGTGTCGCTAGAGTCCGCAATCCAAACATGGCGTCAGAATTCTCGCTCGACTTTTCATCTGGTTATGTGCAACGTTCCGTTCATCTACTACCTAAGCAAGGCACTAAAAACCCTTGGAAACTTTTTCAGAATTATTTTTTAGACTTTCTATTGTTAAAAACAAGTTCTTTGCAAGACGATGCAATGAATTTTCATCGTGCAGGTGAGTATTTTGCAACACAAGACGATGACGAAAGAGACAACGTAAAAGCACTTTTTGGTTGATATTATTTATTGAAGGAAGTCGCAAACTAAAACGGTTTTGCAAGAAACTGAGTATAGGTAGCGTTACCACCCTCCTCCTAAAATCTGCTATCGACAACTTGTGACTGGCAATAGTAAATCGCTGCAAAGTCCAGCAAAACTAATGGACTAGGTATAAGACCCGAACGCCAGTCACCATCGCGGCACCCTGTAGAGTATGCTCCTCGGCACGGGGGATTCAGGTCTCAGCTATGCCGTTGCCAGCGCACAGACCAAGCGGCCACCATGCAGGTGGATTACGAGTGACGAGGGCGGGGAAACGAAGGGCGCAGCAATGTCGGTTCAAAGCTTACTGCTGCTTACCTTCAAGTTCAGCTCGCTCCCAAATACGAATATAAGCCTCAGCTGTTTTAAATAATGAATTGAGACTTTCTTCACTTGCACCACCGCGTCTCGCTTCTTCAATCAGGTCAGGGTACAAGCCAATATTTGCCAAGCCGAATTGATTAAAGTCGAATACCTGTTCACCGGTATGTAACTTCTCGAAAACAATGTCTCCAGCGAAAGATGTGAAAGGGTATTCCAATGGGTCCTTTTGACTTTGTTCGCATCTTGAAAGTTTACCAAAGCGTGGTCTATTGTAGTAAGCGAAGCCATTGAAATCGTAACTTAAACCCTTTTGCGGCAGACCCGTTTCAGGGTCAATTTCATCATTGATACTTTCAAAGCTAGCGAGTAAACCTGAGCCGCCCTCCTCGTTTCTGCATGCGCTTCCAAGGCCTCGAGAGGCGAATCCATTGATGAGGTTAACCGCTGCCTGATCACCGCCGTGGGTATGCACCGCGGGGTAGTTGTTGGCGACTAAGACCGGAATAATATCGTTAAGCGCTGATTTAGGTGTGTGTCCCAAATCAATAATCATACCGAGTGACATCATCTCTTCGATTAGGCTCATACCAAGTGGCGTAAACCCATTTCTTTGGCAATGTGCTTCTGCTTCCGGGTAAATCGGTAGAGCCTGCTCGGCTGGGTCATCACTGTCGGAAAGAAAGCCGTTAAGTGTTTTAATGCCAGGAATAGTTGCGAGTTTAGAGAATATACTTTTTTGCTCGCCTTCTCCGTGCGCTTTCATCCAATACTGTCCGGGCACTTCTTCGCAGGAAACGTAATCACGCCATCGACCAGTGTTAAGGTAATCCCCTAATTCTAATATTCCTGCATTACCGTCACCGCTTGAAAAAGCGTTTACAAATTTGTGTGAAGGAAAGAGTGCTCTTACACCTTTATCGTAATAACTGTTTAAACGTTCACGCACCAATTCATCATCACACCTTTGAAAATTCTCTCTTTCATCCACAAAGCAATTGAAAGGATTTTCAATCTCTATGCCTAGGATTACCGCAAGCTTACCCGCCCTTACAACGTCACGTGCCTCTTCAGGGGAGTACACAATTCGAAACCAGCCTTTGCCGGGCCCCCCGGATTGTGCGTCTACATAATCCTGCAATTCTCTTATTTTTATTAGTTGGTGGTCGACATGAACCATCTCATTGCAGCTTTTTGACTCGCTGTTCCCCGGCAGTAGTTTTTTATATGCCTCGCAAACCACTTCTGTCGACTCCATGTACTCTACCATGACCCGCATACCGCCCAGATAAGCTCGCTCTATCCATTTGTAATATAAGCTTTGGTGAGTTGGCGCTTCGTGAGTGTTCCATTCGCTAAGCGTTGGGTATCCATCGGTGAGGTGATCTGCTTCATCCTTTACCAAATGATTGTACAAGTTGCCTCCAAAAGAACCTGGCGCAACATTTCCAGAACCAGATTTATAAGTAACACCCATTAAATCTTTAGAACCGTTTTTACCGTGGTGTTTTTCACAATCAGCTAAGGCGTGCTCAATGCCAAGTTTATGGAAACTGGCGCCGTGGAAAATTTTTCCGCCAAAGCCATGATTTGCGCCACTGTGTTCATGGGCATCGGCAAAGCCCCAAAGCATACCGTTGTCATGTAGGGTTTTAGTGACTGCGCCTGCCGCTCCCACTTCAGATTCAGGGAAGTGGGCACAGCCCTTAGTTGGCCTGAAGCTAATAGCTGCTGCGAGACGAAAGTCACTATTCAAACCGTCCTTCGCTAGCCATGTATTTTCCTTTATATTTCTTAAATAAAACTCACTGACATTTTTTGTCGGTTGCAGCTCCCATTCTGCCGCCGTTATTAGATAGTCCTTTTCTGGAATGTCCAGAATCATTTCTGATTTGATTTTACTAACATAATGTAAGCGTGAGCCTTCAGCGATCAAATACTGTTTGTCTTGATCGAAAAGCAGGTAAACACCGAGGGCGGCAGGACGCATGTAGAACTTGGTCGCAGAATTTGTACCGCGAGATAAAGCATAATTCTTATCATTTTTTGAAAGATAACTATCACTCTCGGACACATAAATCAGGTAGCACTGATTTGCAAACTGGTAAATTTTACCGTTTTTTTCAACCACCCCCCTACCTGGCTCAGCACCGATCGATGGAAAAGCCAAAAGCATAAATGCACTAACCAGTGTTGAAAGAAGAGTCACTTTCATGGCTGTCATTGTCCTATGTTATTTTGGCTATTAGAGACCCGGAAGCAGTTCTGAGTAGAGCGACCTTAATCTTTTTTTACGGAAAAAAAGTATGCCCTGGTCATTCTCCGCTTTTACCTGATGTTACATACGGATGGTCAGTCGCTAGCGCCAATTTCTGTATCGACGTTATGGCGCTTAATGTTCATATTGGATCGTCCGTTAGTGTAAGTCCAGACTCATTGTGTTTAGTGCTCCCACAATACTGTGAATACAGATATTGACTGAGCCCACCTCAGCAGCTGGCGCGAATCCAAGACCACTGTGCAGCCGTGACCGTTTGTTGGCAGAAGTCTGGACAAAAGCAGTCTCCTCTGCGACGCGGTCTACTCACAACGCGCCCTTTATTTGTTGTAATCTTCCAAAAAGTTGGCACCACGGCTCTTTTATTTCGTCTATACTTGTCGGAACGTCAACTGATACATAAGGGAGTGCCCGCTGATGTTTCAATTTATCTGGCAGATTTATACGACGGGAATTGTGATCTTTTTTTTGATTTTCTTGCTACTTGAAGATATTCCCTTTGGAACCGCATTGATAAACGCGATCTTCTGGCCCTTCGGCATCTATGATGTCTATATCGCCGGCCCCTGAATCAGGTTTTGACAAGGAAGGAAGCGGAGCCCCCGAAAACCTCGCCGTAAGGTTCCGCGAGCTGCTGTGTCCCGTGCGGCAGCCACACTGGCGTGACAAAAACAGCCCCGGCATGTATGTCAGTCCGTGGCATAGGACTGGCATCCACCAGGTCCCTTACATGCGATGTTCTTCGCCGTTCCTTTCAAGAAATTTCTTGTGAGATTCGTATTTCCCACTGAACCCCGACTTAAATTTGCCCAAAGAAACTCTTGCATAGAGGTCAGCCAGCCGCATCTTTTCAGCAGCCTTACTATTTACTGAATACACTAACCACAACGCTAAATCAGGAAGAACGCTACTGAAAACCTCATGGGGCACTAACTAGTGTGGGCGCTCTCTCAGAAAAAAACCAATATGAATTGGCCGATCACCGCGAAGAGCAAAATTGCGGGTCAATGGATGAGAATTTCTCAGTTTCAGTACGCAGAATCAGCGCGCATATTGACTCACGAATGGCCCCTTATATGCCCTGTAATTCCAAAAAAACTAACAGCAAAAGAAATTGCGCTATGGCTGGTCATTCTATGATCGACCCGTTGTCTTGTCACTACCCTTCTAATTGGCGCCTGCCAGTCATCCAATTGGCATCGGCACTGCGTATTTAAGACTATGAAGCGTAAAAGATTACCGGAAAAAACCTGCCTAAATTGCCTCCGACCATTTTCTTGGCGGCGCAAGTGGCAGCGCGATTGGGACGCTGTGCGCTACTGTTCCCAACGGTGCCGACGCAGTCGACTCACCAGCATGAGGCCTAAATGATATGCCAGAGGGTCCGGAAATACGAAGGGCGGCTGACACCATCGCGGAAGTGCTCGAGGGAGAAGTCATTCACACCGTGCGCTTCGGGCCGCCGCGCCTGCGGCATCATGCCCGGAGGCTACGGGGCCACCGCATCACCGCAATAGAAACCCGCGGCAAGGCGCTGTTGACACACTTCGAACACGGCTACAGCATCTATTCGCACAATCAACTATATGGCGTCTGGCGCGTGGTGCAGGGGCACAAACTACCCAAGAGCAACCGGTCCATGAGGCTGCTGTTGCAGACTCTCACCCACAGCGCGATTCTTTACAGTGCATCCGACATCAGCGTATGGCACACGCCAGAACTAGCAGTGCACCCCTTCCTGTCACGGATCGGTCCAGACATTATGGGCAGCACGTTGACCTGGAGGGACATCGCTGCACGCCTAGCCGAGAAGAAGTTCAACGGCAAGACCCTTGCAACCCTTTATCTGGACCAGACCTTCCTCGCGGGTAACGGCAACTATCTCCGCTCCGAGGTACTACATCGCGCACGTCTCCACCCTCTGAAAAAGCCCCGTGATCTGACCCGCAGGGAGATCGGCAACCTAGCGCGGAAGAGCCTAAGCATCAGCCATCGTAGCTACGATACCGGGGGAATCACTTTGGCGCCGCGACTCGAAGCGACGTTACAACGTCAGGGCGCGAGCCGCCGACAGCGCCGCTTTTATGTCTTTGGCCGCGCCGGCCGACCCTGCTACCAATGCGGCGAACAAATTGACCGCGTAGAAATCGCCGGACGGCGCTTGTATCTCTGCGCCAACTGCCAGGAAGCTTGATAAGACACCCCTAGATGAGTCGCCGTCGCTGCCGCCCCACCCAAGCAAAATGCCGTGCTAACACCGAATCACCAGCCAGCGCTTCTGGAGACGAAAGCGCCGTGGCTAATTCCACTTCCGAATAGGTAGCGTGAATGCCATCGTGACAGTCGCGGCAAAGATAAATCCCTAAGGCAAGTTCTTCGCGACTGAAGCGGCGCCGGTAACGCGCGCGCCGATGCACTTTCTTCGGAATCAGGTGGTGAAACGTTAGGGCTAACCGACGACCACAGAAGGGACAAGGGCCAGTCTCGCGGCGCCTGGATGCGTTTGTTACGTTTAATGACGCCATGTTCAATATACGCGAGCGAACGCGCAACGGTTTTCTCTCTGTGAAACCTCGTTTAGCGAGCAGATCTTCGATGTAACGGTGGCTGAGATTGAGATGATTCCTGCCACCGCGCTCTAGTAACGATTGCTCACTGTGAAGATGCAGCAGGCTGCCCGTATGACTACAAAAATAGCACATCTGCGTAAGTAAATTGTGCACCTGCGCTTGACGCACCGGCCATTCGTGCGGCGTAGGCAACGATAGCGGCATTAGCACCCATGACCGACCCTTTACTTGTTCACTACATTAGCGGCTCAAGAATGTAGGCAATGGATAAAGGCGGACAATGCCATCTCATCCGAATGGAGCACCGCGACGCAGATTTTTAGTGTACATGGGATTAATTTCTTAAAAGAGGCATTAAGTTGCTCAGAAGATGGGCTGAAGCAAAAAAACTTGAAGCGGAAGTGATGCTTGCTCTTACATTGGGCGGGCTTCCCTACCCGTTATGGCGAGTGCGCTGCTGATGTGCAGCCAAGAGCGCGTGCATTCATGGGATACCTGCAATTGACAACTTAGCGCTGAGTCACCCATATAGGGGATGTCCAGGCCCGCTCCTGAATCGTCGCAGGCACCAAGTCTGACGGCGGTAGCCCCATTTTCACTGTATCATGCGTAGACCAGCGCGGTGTGGATAGTTCTAGAACGCGAACGTAATAGACGGCATCCTGTTCCGGCACGTCATCGGGATCTGTCCAAAGCGCCATTAATTCAGTAGCGCCATGCTCATTGGTATCTTTCGCTGTGGTGACATCTACCGTGTTTGGCACTGGCTTGACCACCCCAGAGCTGGGGTCAACCTGTCGCCCCGCAGACAGTGCCACATCATAAACCTTTTCATACTCCATGAAGCCGTCTGACCAGAGTTTGATAACTTGAATGCGATCGAGGTGAGCACTTTCAGGGTCTTTCATCGCGTGAATGGCGATTGAAAAGGGCTTAGTCTGTTTGTCGATCTCTGCCCCCATCGGAGAGCCTAAGTCACGCGCACGCTGCACCCAATCGGTAGTGCTCATCAAGTTTTCAGGAAAATCGTAACCTGCAAATAGTCTCGCTGCGATGCGGGTGCCGCTGGTTGCATAACTTTCCCTACGCGAGAGGGCGTCGTAAATATCGCCACGACTGTTTTCTTCGACCCAGACTCCGGTTAGTGTCCCTGGATTAATAAACAAATTGTCGCCCGGTTTTCCAAGATTTTGTCCGGGCAAGCCATTTCGTCGCTGTTCCAGCGTTGCATCGCTAACGTGATTACCAGCGTTGTTAAATTCTTCAAATGTATTGATGGTTCCATGCGTGTCAGAGCCACCGCTGACGCCTAGCATGAAGGCGTTGACGCCATTGAGTTGATATTTCATGCCGAGTCCAATTTTCCAGCCCTCTCGCACGTAATTGCCGCGAAGAGCCGGAGCTGGACCGCCATTGGGCACGATTCGATTCCAAATCTCAAAATTAGCAAAATCATCGCTGGGTGAAAACACAGGGTGCGCCATAGACACCCCTTTCACCTGTCCGGCCTCATGCTGCGGCTCGTTGGCATTGCGGCGCATTGCCCATTCTTGGGTGATCAGCGCGCCATCTGAATCAAGCAGGCCAAACATTTTTCCAGCACTGGCGTTGCCATTATGCGAGATAGCAAATACCTCAATACCATCAGCTCGCCATTGGTCCATTGCGTCCCACAGCTCTTCAGGTTTATCTGAGTCCATGGCGGTGAATGGAATATCTGGCGTCTTATTGCCCCTGAATATAATGTTTCGATGCATGTTCGCTTTACCGGGCAAAGAGGTCCACTCATACCCCCTAAAGGCGGTAAACGTCCCGGGCTCGTTATAGCTATCAGCGAGTTCCGTGTACTCTTTCCAAAGCGTTTGGGCCACCTCAGGCTCACCTAGACCATCGAGCGGTTGCCCTGAAACAATTGCATTGCCAATGAGCGTGAAAGCCTCTGTGGCCTTGCCCGCGCGGACTAACTCACCGATTTCGGTGTTATATACTGAGCTGTCCTTAACCAATAGGCCCGGGGCTGTCCCCATCATTTCGCCATGGTCGGAAAGCATAAAAAAGTCAAGGGGTGTGCCTAAGACCACCTCTGTTCCATTGATGTGAGTAACGGGCTCACCGCGCGCAAACTCGTACGCCTTCTCTGGCCCAAGGTTAGTATTTCCTACGCCAAATGCATCGATGGACCAATTCGAATGTCCATGAAGTGTTCCAAATAGATTTTTTTGTTCAGCAACAACACCTATGGATTGCGTTGCTAGAATCCCGCAAATTATCGCTGCATACCTATTCATCACAGACCTGCTTAATGGTTCAACATTTCGATTTGAAGGCCAATGTGGCTGTAGCATGGGTGTGTTTAAAATCGAAGAAACTTGTAACTAATAGCTCTCATAGCCCTATAACTACGCTATATTGGCAGCATATTATGCGTCAGTAGCTCTGTATCAGGGGGGGGGTGTAGCGGGGAATGCAGTAAACGCGGGGGTGCCGCGCCCTTCTGAAGCGTTGCCCCTATTCGCAGGAAACGAATACAAAACTACACCGCTAAATCAGCAAGGCGCTAGTGAAAACCTCATGGCACGACTGATTGTGGGCGGTCTCTGGGGAATGAACGAACATAAACTGCAGGTCAACGGCTAGGAACTTTTAGATTTTCCCTAGTTAAGACAACAGAATCAGTGAAAAAATCTAATCACAACGGACGTTTACATGTTTTATACTTTTAACCTATTGATCAAATGTCCCGACTTTTAGTGGGGCCGCAGGAATGAAAGAATTGAATACCCTCCCCAGAAAACGGCGATTTGTGACCACGATCATGATCGTTATTTTCTGGGTGGTCGCATTTGTCAGTGCCGCGGAAATGATTTTGCGCTGGAACTGCAGCTATTGCACCTGGACGGAGGCAAATAGCGGCAGTTACTCATCGCCCTATGCGATCAATGAGGATTCCTGGTATCTCCTGAGGCCAGCTAACTTGGTCGACAGCTATCGTCAGCCCGAATTCGCTTATGGATTACGAACCAATTCGCTCGGTCTGAGAGACATAGAGCACCCGCTGGAGAAGAGCGTTGACGAAATCCGACTCCTGGCAATAGGGGATTCCTTTACCGAAGGGCAAGGAGCGCCTTTTGATGACACCTGGTTAAGTGTTCTTGGTCGTAACCTCAACCGAACTGGAGGTGAGGGTCGATATACTGTGATTTCCGGCGGCGTCGCCGGCAGTGATCCATTCTACGAGTATCGCCTTCTAATGGATACGCTACTGGCGTATCAGCCAGACATCGTTATGTTGGCTCTCAATGCTAGTGATATCAACGATACTATTTTACGAGGAGGTAATGAGCGCTTTCTCCCCGGAAATAGAGTTAGGGGCATAAGCGATGCCCCGTCGGGTGTGCAGGTGTGGCTGTATGAACATAGCCATTTTTCACGGTTTATATTATTCGAGACTGTCGATTTTACTCACCTGTTAATAACCAAGTCCGAGCGTGCTCGACGGGCAGTTGACGCTCGCAAGAAAGTCGAGTCGCTAATTGTAGAACTCGATGCCCAGCTTAAAGAGCGAGGCATCAAGTTTGTTTTAGTGGTAATGCCCACAAGCAAAGAAGCGAAGCGTAATCAGTATGATGATGTAACAGACTTGCAAGCACTTCTGGACACCGTCAATGCCCGTGGCGTATTTACGATTGATACCAAACCTTACCTGGTGAAGAAAATGCAAGAGAATGGCTTCACGCGAGACGATCTGTACTGGCCAAAGGATTACCACTTCACCCCGTTGGGCTACAGACTTGCAGGGAAGGCTGTACAGCAGGGCCTCTGTCGTTCAGAGGCCCTGCTGGAAGAGGGTTGTGACTCCAAACCTCCACCCTCCGACAGGCATGACGATTCTGCCAAGTTAAGTATGTGAGGCCAGTAAAACCCACTTGAAGACAATTGAGCCGAACGGTCGCATGAGATTAGGCGGCGGCCCCCCTGATGCCTCAATGACTAAAACTGTCAGTACCCTTTGCTCACACGTTATTCCCATATTGCAGGTTTTCGCAAGGTGTAATCTTAATCTATAGGCACCGCGTGAAGTCTTATTAATTCCTCGAGAAAACACTGTGGCTAGTAATCAGGTGACTGCCGATTTGGGTGTAAACTACCTCCATGTTGTTCGCGTCTAGTATTCGCCCCTGAACCTGGCCGCTCGAGCCCACTCCCCGTAGCGATTTCCCATCATTGCAAAAAGCACCTATCCACGGCTCTGTAACATTACTCGAAGTCAGGCTACCCCGTTCCCGACCGGTCCTGGTGCAACCAACCAAGGTTCCTCCTGGGACATTACCCCTGTTCGCAGGAAGCGAATCCAAAACCACAACGCTAAATCAGCAAGGGAACGACTGAAAACTTCATGCCACGCACTGTTGTCGGCGCTCCCTCAGGAATAAACCAATATGAATCTGCATGATCATTACTGAGAAAAAAATTGCAGTGCCCCGGGATCGGAGCCTGCGGTGTTTATATGTATTCATACCCGATAAAGCGCGGCGGGCTCTGCGCCGACGCGACCAATTATGCCTACTTAATTGGCGATGTTCTTAAGTGATGCCAATAGTTTCTTAGCCTCCGCTCGTTCCGCGAATTCATCGGCATCTTGCGCCACCAGTTCTTCAAGTGACGAAATAGCCTCGTCGGTCGCTCCCATATTGGCCTCAATTTCCGCCTGATGATAGCGCATGGATAGATCGTTGGGAGCGCCGACCAATGCGCGCCGAATAGAGAGGATTGCAGCATCGTGGTTGCCGTTCAGAGATTCAATAACAGCCAGTGTGTCGAGGATGTCGGGGAAATCTGGAGCAATTGTGGCCGCTCTGTGCATATACTCCAACGACTTTTGGGGATTCTTGGTTCTAATACTCCAGGCTAAATTATTGAGTGCGACAATGTTGTTTGGGTCGTTTTTTAGCACGTTACGGTACTGCGCCTCGGCGGCGCTCGGTTTCTTCTGAAGTATTAATTGTTCAGCAAGTGCCATACGCACTGGAATGTCAGTGGGGTGGATCGTGAGCCAGGCTTGCAGGGCATTGCCTGCGGTTGCAACGTCTCCCGTCGCGTTTCGATGCCTGGTCAATGCCAGTAGCGTCTGGGCAGAGGGCGAGAGCGTAAACGCTTGCTGTGAAAACGCCAGTGCCACCTTTGGATCACCGGCGGCCTCCGCAGACAGGCTCTGCAGATGCAATACCACTGGTTTTTCCGGGGCCAGTTCAGCGAGAGTCGCCAGATACTCATTGAATGGCTCGTGCTTGTTTTCCCTATTGGCTATGGTCGCAAGGACAATCAAAGAAGGCACGTGATTGGCATCACGGCTGATGGCTGCCACCAGCTCCTGCTTGGTTTTCTCGATATCACCCGTTGTACTGACTGCCATTGCCAGCAGATAGCGGTATTGGGCAACGTCAGGATGCGCTTCGACCAACTGCTGGAAAGTCTCTATTGCTGCCGTATTTTGTTGCTGAGCAAGCTGGGCCTCGCCGATCTTTTCGAGCGCCCGGGGAGATTTTCGCAGCAATGCTGGAAGTTGCGCAAATTGTGGCGCAACCTTGTCAGGACTGCCGCTACGCAGCTCGTAGTCGGCCAACATCAATTGCGGCTCAAGTGCTTCAGGGTGGGTTGCAATCGAATGCTTCAGGATTTCGATCATAGCCTGATTATTGCCTTCTCCGCCCTCTAGTAACGCAAGCTGTAACAAGATTCTAAGATCATCCGGGTACTGCTCCAGCGTCGCCTGGTAATACCTGCGTGCAGTTTTTGTGTCCTTGGCATTCAGCGCCAGTCGCGCGAGAGTATGATTAGCGATCGAATCTGTGGGTGCACGCTTCCGCAGTTTCTCAAGCACTTCCTTGGCCTTTGAGGGCTGTCCCGCTGCAAGATAGACGGCGCTTAGCACGCGGTAGGGCGACAAGCTCTGCAGATCCCGAAACTGGTAGGACTCTGCTACCGCTATCGCAGCGGGAAAATCCTGCTTAGCAAGATGCTGCAATATTTGCAAAATATCTGGTTGCGGAAAGTTGTCATCAGTATTTTTCACCGCGACGGCGGAGCTTGGCTCTACTGCGCCATTTGGATTGAGAATCCTGGCCTCCCTGCGCAGTGGGACAAACTTCCACTCTGGTTGCAGCGCCGCAATGCGTGCATATAAAGCAAGGCCTAGATCCGCCTTGTCATCCATTAGCATTGCATTCGCCATGACATTTAATGCAACGGCATCATCGGGATCGAAATCCAGAACAGGCTCCAGAACGTCCTGAGCCCGCCTGACCTTATTCTGCAGTACCGAGATGGCGGCAAGTAGTTTACGGCCCTGGATACTGCCCGGAACCATCGTTACAAACTGGTCAGCGAACCTGGCGGCTAAGCTCAGGTCCTTCTCTGAATAAAACCGGTTCAGGTAGGCCGCACTCAGAAAATAGAAGGTCAGAGGAAATTGCTTGGCCACCGGTTCGGCCAATGTGAGAGCAGTAATGGCATCGAGATACTGCTCTTTTTCGAAGTAGAGCAGACCCTGTATATAGTTGGGAACAGGCGACATGGGAGACAGGGTTAGCAGTTCTGTAGCATCGACTTGGGCGGCGTCGTAGTTACGCAGTTTCAGGTTGATAAGCGCTCGTGTGATTCTGTCTGTATACGCGATACTCTTCAGGGCAACCGATTGGTCAAAAGCAGCGGCCGCCGCTTCCAGCTCTCCTGTTTCAAGCAGTATCTGCCCCTTGAGCCACCACGCTTCACCAGAGCTCGGTGAGTTAAGAATGATATCCTCCGCCAGGCGCAAGCCGGCCTCCAAGTCACCCTCAGAGGCGACCACGGATACCTCAGCCAGTTTGACATCAACGGACTGTGGGTCCTTGTCTAACGCGAGGTCTACCAATGCACGGGCTTTTTGCGGCTGCCCGTTTATCAGCGCGGCCTTTGCCTGCATGGCATACAGCTTTGCCATGGATGAGGGGTTGAGTTCCTTATATTCCAGTGACAGAACGTCTTCCACCTCTCCCTGGGCCAGCAGCGTTCTAGCGAGGGCGGGAAGCACATCGTCGTCCCTCCACCCCAGATCCCGTGCTCGCTGCAAAGAATTTTCTGCAGCCAAAATGTCCGCGTCGTCGAGCTGAATCTTACCCAGTAGCCATCGCGCCTCGGCCAAATTTTCATCCAGCTGCAATGCGTTCTGCAATTCGATAGTCGCTGACGGAAAGTCGGCCTCTGACATAAAGCCCTTCGCTTTATTGAGATGTTCCTCACTGGTGGGGTCCTCGCTACAGGAAGCAAGGACGAGCAAGGCCAGTATTAAGAGGATGAGCGCATTGGGGTGGGTTCGCTGACGGGGCATAGCTACAATCGCAATAGTCGAGGGTATTCTAATATTGTAAATGATTTGGAGTATTCAGCCACCTGAAGCCATTGTAGTAGATTTTCTCACTGCGCCTGTGCGGGTTTAAAACGATCGTAGAGTACTGGATGCCGCGGCTGAAACCGCAATTGACTAAGTTTGGTGGGGCTAGTGTCAGTTTTTTTTACACCGGATACCGAAAAACCGTCACCCAGTTCACACTTTTTGCGTTGGCGCGTCAGCTTATTTTACAACCCTGGAAATCTTCTCGGTTCCCAAGCAACGAAGGGACTGCTGCTCCCCTTTTCCCGGCACTTGGCATGAATAATGCTAGTAAATATGAAATACATCATAGGCAGGCGAAACGATGAACACGATCAGAGCGTGGCTACTCTTCACCATATGCAGTCTTGTC
>PKCY01000311.1 GCA_002862985.1 Haliea sp. | reverse complement strand
TTGCCCTATATTTTGCGCAATCCCTGGTATGGCGTTCTGGCCTGGTCCTGGTTGAGTTACATGAATCCCCATCGTCTGGCGTGGGGGTTTGCCTATGACATGCCGTTTGCGCAGATCGTGGCCATTGTATTGTTAATTTCAATGTTGATCAGCAGTGAAAAGAAAACCTTGCCCTCAAATCCACTGGTTAAAGTGTGGGCACTCTTATTAGTGTGGCTGTCTTATTGCACCTTTGAGAGCTTATACCCGGATTTAGCTTTTGCACAGCTGGAGAAGGTGCTTAAGATTCAATTGGTCACCCTTGTGACCATCCTGCTCATGAATAGCTTTCTGAGGATAAACCAACTGATCTGGGTAATCATATTTTCGATTGGTTTTTACAGTGTAAAGGGCGGCATATTTACTTTTATGACAGGCGGTGGATATCACGTATTCGGGCCCGATGGCAGTGACATTCAGGAAAACAATGCACTAGCAGTGGCGATCCTAATGATTTTACCGTTGATGGTCTATGTGCAAAAGTTTCCGCCTATGCCATGGGTTAGAAAAATTATGCCCTTCTGCATTTTCTTTAGTCTGGCAGCCGTGATTGGCTCCCAGTCCAGGGGGGCAGTGTTGGCAATTCTTGCGGTTGGTGGCTTCTACTGGTGGAAGTCCAGGACAAAGGCGCTAACGGGAATGGTCTTTGTTTTGCTAACTACTTTCATGCTTCTTTTCATGCCGGCAAGTTGGCACGAACGCGTGAGTTCGATAACCGAGTACCAACAAGATTCGTCAGCTATGGGCCGTATCAAAGCGTGGGAGTACAGTATTGCAGTAGCAAATGCTCGCTTAACAGGCGGTGGGTTTATGTCGTGGAGCCTGGATAATTACCGCCGATATGGAGTGCATGTACAAAAGGCATTTGTGGCTCATAGTATCTATTTTAGCGTACTAAACGATGGCGGATGGCCAGGGTTAATCCTATTTCTCCTTATACTCGGTTATATTTGGCGACAATTGAGTCGGGTAAACAGAGTGACCGCCGATGACCCGGAACGCGCAGATTACAATTTGCTTGCACGAATGTTACAGATATCTATGGTGGCTTTCATGGCGGGCGGGTCCTTCCTCAGCTTGTCGTATTTCGATCTGGCATGGCATTTTATGACCATTACCATCGCACTTGATCATTTGACGGGAACAGCGCCAGCAAAAGAACCGGTTTCGAAGGGTTCTTCAAGACGACCTGTGCGCAGAGCAGCAAAAAGTCGGAGAGAAAAATTGCATGGTAGGACTTGAGTTTATTGCAAGGTGCGCCCCCGCTTGCTTTAGAGCGATGCGAAACTCTGGCTGTTCTGGTACACAGCTCTATTTTACGATGAGGGTGGCTATCGGTGATAAGAAAAAATGTGTCGGTCGAATGGTAATCTCCGAAGGCTTCAGATGAGTAAATTGGCTGCTTTTTGGGAAAAAGGTAAATAGAGCGCTATGTCTTTTGATTTTAGTCGTAATTTGATAGCTGCTATGGCCAAAATGGCGCCACTACTGTTGAATATGCAGGTGGCTCAGCGATTATCTATACTCGCCTAT
The DNA here is from genome assembly GCA_002862985.1 of Haliea sp. Lineage (GTDB taxonomy): Bacteria > Pseudomonadota > Gammaproteobacteria > Pseudomonadales > Halieaceae > Marimicrobium. The sequence goes on along the minus strand of PKCY01000311.1, from coordinate 18,059 downwards.
CATCGTGTGTTGGCGGCACCTGATTCCATGCGTCCGGGTGAGCCTACAGTCGCTGAATTCGACTGGCAAATGCGGTTGCTGCGTGAACATTTTTCTCCTTTACCTCTCGTGGAAGCAGTAGAGCGAATGCAGTCGGGCACCTTGCCCGATAGAGCTGTTTGCGTAACATTCGATGATGGTTATGCTGACAACGAACAGTTAGCCCTGCCCGTGTTGTTGAAATATCATATCCCGGCTACGGTATTCGTCAGTACCGGCTTTCTCAACGGCGGTCGTATGTGGAATGACTCTGTTATCGAGTCTCTGAGAGTCCACCAAGGTAATGAACTGGACCTCCGTGACTATAACCTCGGCCAGTATAATCTTGATTCTTTTGCGCGGCGCCGGGAAGCAGCCGAAAGTATTCTTCAGAAAATCAAACATTTAGACCCGGCCGTGAGAATTGATTTGGTTAATGAGATAGAGAGGCGCGTAAGAGACCTTCCCAATGACTTGATGTTGACCGACGCGCAGCTACAGACACTGTCGCACAATGATATTGCAATAGGTGCACATACGGTAAACCATCCCATTCTGGCTAGTGTTTCAGACGCTATTGCACGTTCGGAAATCCTTGCTGGGAAGGTATACCTGGAGGACCTATTAAAGAAAGAGGTTGAAGTATTTGCTTACCCAAATGGAAAACCTGGTCAGGATTACAGTCCAGAACACCGGGATATAGTCAAAGCTCTTGGATTTAGAGCGGCGGTATCAACACATTGGGGTGTGAGCTCTACTAGCAGTGACATGCTTCAGTTACCTCGTTTTACACCCTGGGACAGGGGGCAATTTAAATTCGCATTACGATTGATGGCTAACTACCGGCTAGGCGATGATCTTGCCAGCAATGCCAATTAGGAGTAAGCCTGTTGTACGTCAGCGATTAGGGTGATGTCTCTGTTTCAGCCCCTTCTTTTTCCTGGGCCGCTTGTTTTTTTATTTTCTCTATCATGGATGCTAGTTGCGCATCTGTGTACACAGGTCTTTTTACCGTGGGGGCCGGATTTGTGACGGTGGAATCATACGGTATTGGTAGCGGTTCTTTGCCAGCCATTTTTTCTTTCGGCCATTGACCTGCCGCGATGAGCCTGTTTTTCAGTCCTGGCAAAGGGAAGTCGTTGGCATAGACTAATTCCGCCAGTTCTCTCGCTTCTTTGAACTGTTTGAGCTTTGTCAGCGTAAGGCCCATGTTGTACTTGATGGCCATATCGTTTGGGAGCAATTTGTCTGCTTGTCGGTAGGCTTCCAATGCCGGCTCGTATTGTTTTTGTCGATGCGCCAGGATACCAAACATCAGGTATGGCGTGCCGTCCTTGGGGCTGAATCTCATGGCCCGCAGTAGATAGCATTCGGCGGGGACGCCCCGGCTCTCTTTGGGCCACTTGGGGTGTTTGAGCCGGTAATCTAAGGCACTCTTCAGTGCTCGATGATGATTTGGCCACGCGCTCAGCGTATAGTGGATGTCTCCGATGGGAGTTGTTGTCATGCCCCTTGTCAGATTCTCAACGCCCTCATCAAAGTGGCTTTCCTCGACCACCTGCAGCGAGGAAAGATTTTGGTAGCGTTGTAAATAGTCGAAGGGTCCGAAGCCTACTTGAACACTTTCACAATCTTTACCATCCAGACGCTGACCGACCCATGGAGCGGCGTGTTCCTTGCGTTGAGCCTGCGTGTAAGGAGGATTCAAAACTGCAACGAGCAGCGTGGCGATAATGGCAGCCGATAGGCGGGGCGATCGAAAAATCCTTAGCATGGTACTCCTCTCAATGCTCCCAAATGTAGGTTAAATATACTATGAAAGCACCGGTCAACATAAGACTGACGGTGATACGATCTTACGCGAAGGGAATATTTCAAGTGGTGGAAATCTCCGTTTTAATGTCGCAAATGCTATGATATTCACTGATGCTAAGAAGAGCTCCTCTTACCCGCGCATACGTAGAGGTGGCCATTTCCATTAGGCCATCATCAAACTGAAAGTTCGCGTAGTCGCTTTTTTGACGCGTAATCTGACCGCGTGCTATTCGGTCTGAGGTATCTCCATAAGGTTCCTTCGCTGTTTTTTTCTGCACTTCATAGGTCGTAGACAGCGGCGTATCAAGGTTCAGCCAGTTGCTCAAAATTGAAAGGCACTGATCCGGGCAGTGATTTAAGGCCTCCGCATCCAGATAAAAAAAACCCCGCTCCAATTGTTGAGCAATATTTTCGAGCTCATCCAGGCGTGATATATAGTATCGGGTGGCAAATGACTCATTATTAAACTCATGGGAGGGGTCTATGCGGTTGTACAGTGACAATATACTTGGTATGACCTCCTGCGGCCTGCGTAGACTAAAAATAGTACTGGCCTGGTTCGAGTTGAGTACATTCGGTGAAATATGGTGGTCGTTATGCAAAATTTTATCGAACATGCAGCGGAAGCCGGGCTTGGGTGTTTCTTGCTCAAAATATAGTAGCTTTTGTCTGATCAGACTTTTCCAGCCGTAGTAGCCGATGTGCATTTCGTAATACCCGCAAATGGCAGGGTTGGAGCCCATTATGTGGCCGAAGAGGCTGGTATAGCCACGCATGTGCCCCAGGAGGAATATATGGTGCTTGGGAGCGACGATCGCAGCGCCCTTCATTAGATTTGGGAGTGGATTGAACATAGAAAATTGAGGACTCCTGGCTTCCTCTACCGGTGCTGCTGGCTGGAGCCATTGCTAGGTTGAAGCCATGATTTGCCAATTAGGTATAAGGTATAGGCTAGCCAGCGAAAGTTAAACCCACTGATGAGCGCCGCTTTGGCGCAGTGAGCAGCACTTGTGTATTGGGAGTAATTTGCGAGTATTTTGCTGGCGTGCTTGAGCTCGTAGACTTTTGCTTTACAGCAAAATTGCACAATTTGTTGGTTTTTGCAGAGAGAGATGCCTTTGTCATACACACGCATTTGAGAGAGTTTTTTATCGATCTCAGAGCTCACAGTGGACATGTTGTTTTTCTTTTTCACATCGGGGATGTTATGCAGCGAAATGTAGTGGGTGCTAAATAACATCACATTTGCCGCGTCAATTGAACGAATAAAGACGTCTCGATCATTTTCATAGCGAATGCTTTCATCCATCTTACCGATGGCATTATAGAAATTCCTATTGAAGACACTGCAATTCAAGTGCGCGAACCCGTTGCTTGACAGTAGAAAGCCTACATCCACGAAATAGCTGTCGTTAATATTCTTGAATTCCTGCCTAACGTTTGGAATTAGATCCTCAATCCAGACACTCGCTGTTTGTGGTGTTCCGTCCGCGAAAACTGCTTTCTGATTACTGTAATGCACATCAACGGGTCTTTCAGATGCGGTGAGGCTTGCATGTAAAGAGTCAAGATAGTGGTCATCCGTCCAGTGGTCGTCGTCGTCGAGAAAGCATAAGAATTTCCCAGAAGATTGATACGCGCCGTGGTTCATAGCGTAACTCTGGCCATGGCCGTTTTCCCGGTGGTCTAGCTCGTAAAATGCGATGTCTTTTAACTGTTTCCCTAGCGCCCTATAGGCTTCCATATTCTCTTCGCTGGAACCATCAACAACAACGATAATTTCTTTGTCGGAGAAAGTCTGCGTCGTGACGGATAGCAGGGCAGTACAAAAGAGCTCAGGCCGGTCGCGAGTGGATATGATGATCGAAAAAAATGGGGACATGTCTGTGGATGCCATTGCCAGCTCAGTTTACTTTCAGGGGCGAAAACGGGGATCTGGGTGATCAATTAAGTCAGTATAATATCCCGCTGATCTTCCACCAATTGCTACTGATTTCATTGTAATGGCTTGGAGGGATGCATGCCCAAGGGTTTTTTCCACTTAGTACCAGATAGATGGGAATGGCCTCACAGATTGGCGAGAAAATTGTGTATTACTGGTACAATTCGGCAGCTAATACAATAATATTGACTGCCCTGGTGTTGTTCGGACCTCGGGGTCTAATACACAGCTGCGCGCCTCTGGCCAAGTAGGGTGGGTGTGAGCCGAATAAGCTAGCGACAATGGCATCTGAAGAAATCGATCAGTCAAATCTGATAAATCGCGCTATGTCTGCGTTCCGTTGGGTCGCTGCGCTGCGTTTTTTGGGCCAAATGATCAGTTGGCTTTCAACTATTTTCGTTATTCGCTTCCTTGCACCCGAAGATTACGGCGTTATAAGCCTGGCAGAAGTGTTCCGTACTTTTTTTGTATTGTTCTCAACTGTAGGCCTCAGTCAAGGATTAATGAAAATTGAGCACCTCACTAGGCCACTTATTCAAAAAACCCTGGGCCTCCTCTTTCTTATAAACGTTGCTCTATTCCTTCTCCAATTTTTCCTGGCACCCTATGCGGCGGAATTTTATGAAAATGACGATTTGGAGATGGTTTTAAAGGTACTAGCCTTCAGTTATCTTGTTATTCCCTGGACATCGGTGCCAGCTTCTTTAGTAGCAAGGAATCTCGACCATAAGAAAACTTCAAAAATAACGTTGGCCACAGATGTTCTTGCATCCTGCTTAAGTCTTACTCTGGCTTTCCTCGGTTACGGGTACTGGGCGCTCGTGGCTTCGATAATGTTTAGCGCAGTCTTCAACTGTTTCTGGTTCAATCGAATTATTGACTACCCCAGGTTACCTTCCTTTCTTCCTCAGGGTGCTGGAGAATTGTTTAAATTTGGTGCCTTTGTTGCGCTTTCAGAGGTTCTATTTGTTGCGTACAACCGGGTGGACATTGTCATAACAGGCAAGTTTTTTGATATTGCTGAAGTTGGTTTGTACGGAGTTACGATTCAATTGGCGACCATGTTGATGATTAAGAGTGTGCCACTTTTCAATGTGGTAGCCTTTCCTGCCTTCGCCCGTATGAACGATGCCTCAGGGGACAGGAATGACTACTTGATAACCACGTTGGCGTTTGCCAGCGCCCTGATTTTTCCAACGTTCCTGGGCGTTGCGATGGTTGGCAAGGACCTTATCGGTCTGGTCCTGGGCAGTGAATGGGTGCAGATATCTGGCTTGTTTGCCATCATTGTGGTATCCGTGCCCCTGCGTATTTTGGCCTATATCATCTCCCCTGCGCTGCTCGCTGCCGGTGGGGCCCGTATTAATTTGACAAATGCGTTTGTCACCTTGATTGTGCTAACGGGCGCTATCTTTGCGATGCTTCCGATGGGCTTGCCAGGTATCGCAGTAGCCTGGAGTCTGGCTTCGGTGTGTATATTTGTACTGACACTGGTGCGAGGAGGGCGGGTGCTAGAGCTTCCTATTTTGTCTGTTTTACGCGCCGTTACTCCTGCGTTGCTGACGGCTTTATTGATGTGTGCTGCAATCTATCTAGTGGCTGGTCAGTTCCCTGGTGTGGCGGGTGTGTTCGCATTGTATAAGATCCCCTTTGGAGCTTTAGTCTATGTGCTCCTCTTCTGGCTGATTTTTAGAGACAGAAGTGAGGAACTGATTCGTGTAGTTTCAAGACTGGCGGGTCGGCAATAGAGATGGAGAAGATAGAGGGACCAAGGGTGTTGGTGCTGGACGCGGATATGGTTCCTGCGCTGGCGATATCACGTTCTTTGGCAAGACGAGGCTGCATTGTTGAGATAGCAAGTCACACGCCCAAATCGCTAACGGGCTATTCTAATGCGGTTAGTTCAACGTACCAATATCCCAATCCGCTTTTACACACTAGTGAATTCGTAGAGTGGCTCTCGCAGCATGGTCGCCGAGAAAACTACGACCTTATAATGCCGGTTACCGAGAGGACTCTGGTTCCGCTTTCCAGGCATCGTGAACGTCTCCAGCACTTAAAAATTGCGATGCCAAATGCGAACAGCCTGGAAGTCGCTCTTGATAAATCCCAGACGCTAAAGCTGGCTGAGCAAGTCGGTGTTCCCAGCCCTGTAGGCGTCTCTTTGTCATCGATGGATGACCTTGCAGCGGTATTGAGCACAGTTAATTACCCCGTCGTACTAAAGCCCTCCCGGTCACTTGGATCAGCGGACGGAGAAACCAGTCAGTTGCAGGTTAGCTACGCGTTTGACGAGGTCGAGTTGCAGGCAGGTTGTGCGCATGCATTCCGTTTTGGCGCTGTAGTTCTGCAGGAATTCTTTGCGGGCTCTGGCGTGGGTATTGAGCTAATTGCTCATCGCGGAAAGGTGGTGTACGCGTTCCAGCATTTGCGACTTCACGAAGTACCGTTGACCGGGGGAGGTAGCAGTTTACGAAAGAGTCAGGCGGTCATGCCGGAGTTACTAGACGCGTCTGAGCGCCTGATGGCTGCGTTGGATTGGAACGGCGTGGCAATGGTTGAATTCAAGCTTGATACTGCCTCTGGAAAATTCAGCTTGATGGAGATCAATGGTCGATTTTGGGGGTCATTACCCCTGTCCGTTGTCGCCGGTGCAGATTTCCCATCCATGTTGTTGGATTTAGAACTCAATGGCGAGATTGAGGCTTGCGCAGAATACCGAAATGACGTTTATTGCCGTTTGGTATCGAGGGATTTACATTGGTATGAGGCATTCCTGCGTGGTGGCACAGATACGAGAATCGCTAACATTCCTCTGGGCTGGGACGTGTTCAAGGAATTGCGATTATTCTTTAGCCTGAGGCATCGCTACGATGTCCAGAGCCTGACTGATCCAGTTCCCGGACTGGTGGATCTGGGTCGAATACTTAGGAGCTATAGCCGGCGTCTGGCTTCCCTTTTGGAAGAAGGACTATTTTATACTAGACAGCGCCGTGCTTGGCGCAGAGGCGAGGTGTCAGCGGCTATTTCCAATGCAGACTCCTTGTTATTTATCTGTTATGGAAATATTAATCGCAGTGCTCTGGCCGATGTGTTGATAAGAGCCTATGCCGAGGATTCCGGGATCTCAGTCTCCTCGGCCGGTTTTCACCGAGAGGCGGGGCGTTCGGCCGACCCGGTCATGATAGACATTGCAGCAGGTATGGGGGCCAACTTGAATGATATGCGTTCGACCACTGTATCTGACGGAATGCTGCGTAACAGTGATGTTATTTTTGTTATGGAAAAGAGCCACTATGACAGATTGACTGCGATGGACGCTCGACTTTTCGGTAGGGTCTTCTTGCTTGGGGCTCATCAGAGCGCAGAAAATTTTGGACCAGAGATTGAGGATCCCTATGGCAAGCCTGAGGAGAGTTACCTGGTCTGCTATGAGCGAATTGCAGAAGCGGTTGATACTCTAAAGGCTTTGATAGCGGTGAGAGCATTTGACTAATAACTTGATTCGCTAATGGTCAGAGTAGATATTACCCATGGGGTACAATGCCGCTTTCCGAATTGGAGAGTGCCCTGTCGCAACTTGGGCCTAAACTCAATGTACCGGCCAGGACTAATAGATGAGCCCTAGGCATCAGCACAAGAGAATCGTCATTGGCTTGGGTTCAGGCAGGTCTGGGACCGCATCGCTGACGGCACTGATTGATCGACAGCGGGGCGGCATTTGTTTTCATGAGATGAATCCTTCATGTGCGGTATTTAGCGGGAACCCGCAACCGCAGGTCAATGGCGTCAGGGAATTCCTGGAAATCCTGCGTGGGGGGGATAAAGCGAGAGTGTCTATCGATTACTCCAGACCTTCTTCGGTGAAAACTTATCAAAAGCTGCAGACCATGCAGGAAGTCTGTCTGATAGGCGACATAGCGTATTATTATCTCAACTACGTGGGCGATCTATTGCAAATTGCGCCTGAGAGCAGGTTCGTTTGTATCAAACGTGATCGGAACCAAACCGTGGCCAGTTGGATGAAAAAGTCCTCGATCAAGCGCTGGCGTTCCCTCTGGATCGCCGATAAATTGAAATCACTGTTGACACGGACTCCATTCCACACGGCTTACAATTACTGGCAAGAGCACGATGGGAGTGTATGGAAAAAAGATCCGGTATGGGATAGCTCATTCCCCAAATTTGAAGCTTCTTCGAGGGAGGCAGCCATTGGAATGTACTGGGATTACTACTATCTGGAAGCAGATCGCTTGCAACGCGAATATCCTGGAAAATTTCGGATCTTCGATGTTACCGATTTGAGTACTCGGGTAGGGCAGCGCGAAATATTGTCGTTTGTCGGTCTTCCGGAAGATGAGATGGTGTGTAATAAGGGAGTGCATTTACACAAGTCCAGCTGATGAGGGCTTATCTGAGCGTTGCAAAGTATGGCGCATTCAGCCTATGGAGAGTTGAGAACAGCGTCGCAAGTCTTGGATTTTAATACATTTATCTAATAGATAACTCTCGTGTGGGTGATGTTACTGCCCACTAACATAGAGTAATATAAATACCCTCTTGAGTGGTTTAGTAGTTTAGAAGCGACGAGGGGGCGTTTTAACCAATATCGCAAAATCCCGATATTAAGGACTGTGCAAAGTGAATAATATTGCTGAGATGCTTCGCATCCGGGCCCTTGCGACTCCGGATAAAATCGGTGTGCGCTACCTGGAACATGAATTCTCATGGCAGGATTTATACCATCAGGCATATCGCCTGAGCCAAAATCTCCAGCGTGCCAATATTGGGAAAGGCGATGTTGTGGGTATTTATGCCCCCCACAGTATAGGTCAGGTGGTTGCCCTTTTTGCAGTGGCGATGCGAGATGCTGTTTTTACGATCATAAATCCCCTGCTGGTGCCCGAGCAGGTAAAATATCAAATTCACGATGCCTCTGCGATAGCGATTATTGGTACGAGTAATTACCTCTCACCGTTGGAAGAATATTTTTCCAACCAGAAAATGCATGTCGAGACAGTAGACCCTGCGGGCCAGTTTGTTGATGATGCTACTGACGAACTTGATTTGAATGTGCAAATCAGTACAAATATTCCTGCGGATATTTCTAATTACATTTACACGTCAGGTTCTACCGGACTTGCAAAGGGTATTGTTGTCCCGCATCGAACCCTTTTGGATGGCGCAAGAATTGTTAGTCAGTACCTTAAGATCGGGTCAGCTGACACTATTCTTAGTATTTTGCCGTTTAGTTTTGACTACGGACTGAACCAGCTGATGAGTTGTGTGTATACCGGCGCCAAAATTGTTATTCATCAGTTTATTTTCGCGAAGGACCTTATCAAGCTACTGATAAGCGAGAAAATTACGGGCATGGCGGCGGTGCCGTCGGTATGGCCGAAGCTTCTAAAGCCAGGATTGAAACAGGATTTCGGGTTTAAATCTCTGCGCTATGTCACGTCGGGGGGCGGGTTTCATCCACCTGCTCTCCTTGAAAGGGTTTCAGAGTTCTTCCCCGGTACTGACATCATTGTTATGTATGGCCTCACCGAGTCATTCAGGTCAGCTTATCTGCCATTTGTCGAAATGACCAATCGACCCGGTTCAATAGGCAAGGCGGTACCGGAAGTGGAGCTTTTAGTTCTCAATGAGAGTGGAGACCGTTGCAAGCCTGGTGAAAAAGGCGAACTCGTGCATCGTGGTGCATTTGTCACCTACGGCTATCTCAATAATCCGGAGTTGACCAAAGAAAGGTTTGTTCCACTTAATATGGGAACCAAAGCTTGCCTTCCGGAAGTGGCTGTTCGGTCTGGAGATTTGGTATCCTTGGATGCGGACGGTTATCTATACTTCCATGGACGGATGGATATGCAGATAAAGAGCAGTGGCTACCGCATCAGCCCCGATGAGGTCGCTCAGGCAGTTCTCGCGACGCCCGGAATCGTGCAGGCGGCAGTCTTTGGTCTGGCTGACGATGCTCTTGGCGAGGCCATTCACGTTGCGTATGAAACGCAGGATGGCGAAGAGATTATAGTGACTGAGATAAAGCGTTATGCGAAGGGTTCACTTGCGCAGTACGCGATTCCACATCATTATCATTTCTACGAAAAAATTCCGCTGAATACCAATGGTAAAGTCGATTTTTCCGCCTTGAAGCGAGACGTCTCTGATTTACATGATACGTCCCGAGGTGGTTTAGATCAGGGGCGGGGAAACGAATAATGAACATTGCCAAATCGCTTTTCAATTTAAAAGCTGAATGAGGGCCAGGAAAGACTGGTCTTTGCGAGGGTGCAGACATCGAGTTGGTTGAGACAGGCGTTCTTCGCGTCTGACTTAGGCAACACGAGAGATGGCCGCTCGGCAGATAAGCAACACTAACCAGGAGTCATAAGATGTCACTAGACCAAAGCATAAAGCGGATTCTCCGAGACACCCTCGTGCTCGGAGACGAGGTCGAGTTGCTCGAGGCGACTTCCCCGCTGCTGGGTGCAATCCCGGAACTGGATTCGGTTGGAGTCATTTCTGTATTGACGGCGCTGGAGGAAGAATATGATATTGTCGTGGAAGATGATGAAATTTCAGCCGCAGTGTTCAATACACTGGGTACGCTTACTGAATTCCTGGAAGAAAAAGTGAGCTAACAATTTTTTCACAAAAATCATAAACCCTTTCCGGGAGACTCTGCTAGACCAATATTTGCGCTGGAGGCGGATGACCAAGGAATGCAATTGGACTAGTGGAATAGCCATAGGCACCTGACTGGTAAACTGCAATCAGGTCACCGGGGTGTGCTGCGGTCAATTCCATCTGGGCAGCTAGAATATCCAAAGGTGTGCAGAGTGGTCCGACTACGTTGGCTACTTCCCGCTCCTGGCCGACGACTCGATTGGCTACCACTACGGGGAAGTTCTTGCGTAAGACCTGACCAAAATTTCCACTGGCGGCGAGGTGCTGATGGAGGCCGCCGTTAGTGATAATAAAAACTTCACCGCGGGATATTTTCCGGTCTACAACCTCACAGACATATAAGCCTGCTTCACCTACCAGATACCGTCCTAACTCAATTGCTATTTTGGCCGTAGGTAGTCTGTCGGCGGTTTCTCGCATTCTAATTTCGAGATTTTCTGCGATAGGCTCCAGTTCGAGACGATTCTCTCCTGGGAATAATGGAATCCCGAAACCGCCGCCTATATTGAAGGTGGTGATGGGTTGCGGGGCATGCTCAGCCAGGCGATAACCGAGATCTATGGTCTTATTTTGTGCGTCGATAATACTTTCTTCACTCAGATTCTGTGAGCCGCAGTAAATGTGAAAGCCGCGAAAATCGAGATTCAGTTCACCAAGCCGCTGCAGCATCGCAGGGACGCGCTCTGAATCAACCCCAAAGGCTTTGGGGCCGCCGCCCATCTTTACGCCGGACGACTTGAGTTCAAACTCCGGATTTACCCTCACAGCCACATGGGGCTGTACCCCCAACTGGTCACCGATTAGCGCAGCTCTTTCCATCTCATTCTCGGACTCAAGATTGAGTGTTGCTCCTGCGGCAATTGCCTGCTTCAGTTCCCAGTCCATTTTGCCGGGACCAGCAAAACTGATATTTATCGGGTCAAAGCCGCTATCGAGCGCTACGCGCAGTTCGCCGGCAGAGGCGACGTCAAGCCCATCGACCAAAGTGGACATATGTTGCACAACAGCTGGCATGGGGTTGGCTTTGATGGCGTACTTGATGATTAGTCCATTGGGCAGCGAACTGCGCATTTCGGCCATGCGTTTGGTCATTAGCTGACGATCGTAGACATAAAACGGCGCTCCTCCGGCTTCCATGGCTATATCGGTGATAGCCCGGCTGCCAACCTGTAGGCAGTCTTCGATCACGGGAAACTGGTTCATTGGCGCGTGTTTGGGACTTTTCATAGGTTTGCCAGACTAGAGTCATTTTTTTGGAAAAACATACTCGGGGAGTATGACAGAAATGAAACTTCGCAGAAACGCACTATATGCGCGTTGTGAATCTGTTCACAAAAGCTTGCAGGGACTATTTATAATCTGCTGTCCTTCAGGCGTAGTCTCAAAATGTGCTTGCTAGCGATTGTCAGAACTGCAAAAATCATTTGCAGCTATGGGTGTTGATCTAATCCGCTTTTTGGAGTGAACTAGTGTCTAGCAGCGATAGTTTGTTCTCCTCGCTAATTACAGTGCCGCGGAGGGGATCGCAGATAAATTCACTGGAATGCAAGCGATGAAAACCTGACAGTATGCCGGTATCAGTCAAGCCAATGTTTTTGGATGGTGAAAATGGCCGTATTTTTGCCCTGCACTTTTGCCCCGAAATGGACTCTATCAAGGCGCATATTGTGTTTTTACCTCCATTTGCGGAGGAGATGAATCGCTGTCGACATCTGGCAGCTGACCAGGCGCGCCGTTTTGCGAGCATGGGTTTCTCGTGCCTCATTATCGATCCATTTGGAACGGGAGACAGTGAGGGTGAATTGGCCCAGTCGAGTTGGAGGGGCTGGCATGCGGATGCAATGACGGGGGTGCAGTGGTGTCAGCAACAGCGGCACCTGCCAGTTATACTTTGGGGCTTGCGCCTGGGTGCTATGCTCGCTTTAGATCTCGCAGCAAAGCGCACTGGCCAGTTCTCCAGTTTGCTGCTGTGGCAGCCAGTGACCAACGGTAAAACCTTTCTCACCCAGATATTGCGAGCACGTATTGCCTTCCTGTCGGGAATGGAAATGCCCCCTGAGACGACCGGAGAAATGCGCTCGCGCCTGGAAGACGGAGAGAACGTTGAGGTTGCTGGCTATGTCCTGGGCGGAACACTGGCCAAGGATATAGATAATCTGAGTGTTTCCGGGTTGACAGGCTTGTCAGGCGCGAATATCCATTGGTTGCAGCAGGCCTCAGCCTCTGCAGAGGGGCCGTCTTCTGGCGTGCAAAAGGTAGTTGATCAGTTGATATCCCAGGACAATAAGGTCGATGTGACCCTGTTTCACTCCCCTCAGATTTGGCAATTGAGCGAGCGCGCGGATTGTCGCCAGTTGCTGGACAAGACGAGTGCAATACAGCTTTTATAAATGATGAATGTAAAAGAAATCCCCGTTGTTTTTGAGTGCCAAGGTGTGCAGCTAATTGGTGTTATACACCTGCCAGAGCGCCCAATGGCGACCGGCCTCATAACCGTTGCAGCGGGAGGTATCCAATATCGGGCAGGCTGCGGGCGTCAGCTTCTGTCGCTCGCCCGAAACCTTGCCTCTCAGGGAACGCCTGTAATGCGATTCGATAGCCGTGGGATGGGTGACAGCGTTGGCGAACTGCTGGGCTTCGAGGACATGGAGGCGGACCTGCAATGTGCTATAGATATTTTTAGACAGAGCGTTCCGGAATTACAGCATGTCGTGCTCTACGGGGGTTGCGAGGCAGCATCGGGTATTATGATTAGCGCATGGAATTTATCAGGCGTTGAAAGCATAATTTTGGCGAACCCCTGGGTGAGCGACTCAATGAGCGCAGTTATTACCAGTACCCATTATATTCAACGTTTGAAAGGGGCACATTTTTGGAAGAAGCTATTTAGCTTTCAGTACAGTATTTCGGAGTACTCTCCTCTTCTATTGGGTTATCTGAAGAAAAAAACGTTGGCGCTGATAAAGCCGCCTAAACCAGTCTCGGGTGGGCTTAAGGATTCAAGGAAGCCTTTTCAGGAGCGCATGTTGTCCGGGTTTAGTGGTTTTGATGGTCCAGTACTGTTTCTCAAGAGTGGCCTTAGCCTTATCAGTGAAGAGTTTGATCAGCTAGTTGACGGATCAAGTGCCTGGAGTGAGGCCTGCAATAGGCCCGCGGTTAAGCGGATCGAACTACCCTCAGCTGATCAAACCTTTTCCACTGCCGCAGCCAGGAGTGAAATGAGTGCAGCGGCGGTTGACTGGTTAGAACAAATGAACTCTGCCTCCTGAAACTCGAAAAGCGTAGGACAGCTTCTGAACACTTAGTAGCCCAACCGGTTCCTGGTATTGTTTGACAGGCTGAATCTGGTTTCGCCGGAGGTCTGGATGATTGAGTAGCTGCATTGCTGGTTTAGCGCGTTCCTTTCGGTCGTCTGTACAAGCCTTTTAGGATATGAGCAATCAGCATAGCACTGCCGCGCAGCGTTTTAGGATTATAAGCGGCCAAACCGTGGCGCTCCCGTCGTACCGACATCCAATCTTTTTTGTAGCTGTCGTCTCCGGACAGATAGTCGATCAAGGTGACTCTATCGACATCGATAACATGCTCCATCATGAAAGCCGTAAGCACCGTTCCCGGCGAAAGTCGTTTGTAGCTTTCGTCGTAAGCAAGCTTGAATATGTAGGCAGTCCCGTTCGCCACAATCCAGATTTGGCTGGCGACAGGCTTGTTGTCGTAATGGGCGATACCCAGGCGCAGCCAACCTCGTCTGGCGGCCATCCGCATTAGCTGGGGGATAAACTCAGGGTAGGGTTCCTCTTTCTTCCAGCTCTTTTTGTATACGGCGACAAACTGAAGTATCGCGCCCTCTGTGAAGTCAGGGTCTTGTATTAATTGGAGTTGGCCTTTCTCCGGCCCAAGAAACTTCCGCGTTCGTCGAGCAACTGTGTTTCGCAATTGCGAGGGCCGGGCAGCCAAATAAGAGCGATAAGTATTTTCACCCAGTCTATGGATCCAATTTCCAAAGCAAAAAAAGGAGTGCAGGCCTTCCCAGCCTGAGCGAGCGAGGGCACGACGAGCCAGGTCAAATTCAGGTGCTTGCTGATCCATGGGTGAGAGTGTAATTGCAGTCAACTTCTCAACCGTGATGAGATATCGAAAGAGCTCAGTAAAAAGGACTTCAGGTGTTTCAGAACTGGCCAAAGGGGAAAATAAAGAGGTATAGAATGTGCTCAGTGCATGAGCCTGGCCATTACCAGCGTTCAGCCGCAGGGGGCAAACAACGAAATCCTCAGCGGAGAGCCGAGCGATATAAATCACAGCTTTTTCTGTTGGATCCAGAGCGGTGGAGGCCAGATTCGCCAGCCAGGCTTGGCCCAACTGCCAATTGTGGCTTTCGTAATCTATAAATGTCCCATGCAGACAATCTTCCAGTTCGTCGTCCGACAAGCTGAATTTTTCTATGTGAACTCGGTTACTGGATTTAACCAACTTGAGGATGCCGGATATTGGGTCAGTGAAATACTATCGTGTATTGGTCAGCGAATGGCAATACCTGCCCCAATTGTGATTTCGGGGTCACATTTGCGTCTTGAGTAGAATATGATGCGAGGTTAGCATGACGGGGTGAACTCATCATACATAGCCCCTGATGCACAACCCACGCTCGATACAGTTAACGGTAATAGTGTGAAAGAACTGGATAATCAGTTAAATGTGATTGCGATTCTGCGATCTGCGTTGGGCGTTCCCGATGGCACTATCGTCGCGGACCCTGATACCCCGCTGCTGGGTGCCATTCCCGAAATGGATTCTATGTCTGTAGTCGCCATTCTACTGAGCATCGAAGAGCAGTATGGGATTACGGTCGATGATGAAGAAATTGATGCCGATGTTTTTGCTACTGTCGGTAGTCTGACCGTTTTTGTTGAGTCCAAACTCGGAGAGTAAATGAACTCTTCTGAATACACTATAACAGCTGATTTCCTGGATTGCGGGGGAAGAAAGCTGTTCTATCTGCTGCTGCAACCCGCCACCGTTGAGCCACACAGTTGCATATTATATCTGCCTCCGTTTGCCGAGGAGATGCACATGTCCCGACACATTGTTGCTAGTCAGGCCCGTGAGTTGGCCGCGCGGGGTTATACCGTTATGCTGCTTGATCCAACTGGTTGTGGCGATAGCGGTGGGGAGTTTGTTGATGCTAGTTGGCAAATCTGGTTGGATGATGCAGCGTTCGCAGCACATATATTGCAAGACATAGGCGGTGGACCCTTAACACTCTGGGGGCTGCGTTTGGGCGCGCTACTTGCCTGTGAAGTGTCGCTGAAACTTTCGGACACACAAAAACTCTTGTTATGGCAGCCTATCCTGAATGGAGAGCAGCAAATAGATCAATTTCTGCGACTGCGCAGCGCTGCATCGGTGTTGAGTACGCCACTGACATTCAACCGGAAGGCACTGTGGGCTGAGCTTCGTGCCGGAGGCTCACTGGAGATAGCGGGGTACGAATTGTCTTCTGAGTTGGCGTTGGAGATGTCTACATCCAGACTTAATGACCTTAGCCCAAAATGTATGGTGAACTGGCTGGAAGCCGGTACTTCCCCCGATGGAAGTCTCTCGGTTGCGAGCGAAAATGTATTGACGCATTGGCAGGAGCGGGGCGTGCAGGTTGATAGCAGGTTTGTATGCGGGGATCCATTTTGGCGCACTCCAGACGCACTGGTTAACCCGGATCTGCAGCTCAATACATTAGATCTGTTGGCTGAGCGATGACTGAGTATACTAAGTATAAGGAAAGGGGATTGGTTTTCCGCTGCGCTGACAATCGTCTGGTGGGAGTAGCTGCTATCCCTGAAGCTGAAGCACATGTTGGCGTACTCATCATGGTAGGAGGTCCGCAGTATAGGGTGGGAAGCCATCGACAGTTCACCCTGTTGGCGCGAAGTTTGGCATCCGCCGGGATACCGTCTCTTAGATTCGATTATGCTGGTATGGGGGATAGCGAAGGTGACAGGCTAGGGTTCGAAAAAATCGACCTGGATGTCGCTGCGGCAATCGATATATTTCAAGATAGTGTCCCGGGGATGTCTCACGTGATTCTTTGGGGTCTTTGTGATGCTGCTTCCAGTGCCATGATGTTGGCCCATCGCGACGTGCGAATAAAGGGGATGGTCTTGCTAAACCCCTGGGTTCACAGTGGGGAGTATTCTCCAGCGGTCAAGCTATCACATTTTTATCGGCCACTATTTACGCAGAAGAATCAATGGCGTCGCTTACTGTCGGGGAAAATAGAGCTGCTCCCTGCACTCAAGGAGCTTGCACAAGATACCCTGTCGCTGGTTGGCAAATATCTGTCAATGCGTAAATCCGCGCAAACGCAAAAATTTTTCGTCGACGAGATGCTCGACGGCTTACAGCGATTCAAGGACGATGTTCTTCTCATTCTCAGCAATAATGATCTTACGGCTAAAGAATTCAGCACATTGGCCGACAGTGACCCGAGCTGGCAAGCTGCTATGCACAAACCAGGTGTTGAAGTTCATTCAATTGACGGCGCCGATCATACGTTTTCCCAGCGCAGAGCGCAGGATCTGGTAGCAGAGTTGACTATCCAATGGGTAAAACGATTGTAGAGTTTGGCTCGTGGAGCGTATTTGGCGGCAATGCGTTTTTTATGGACCTATACCGAAAAGCCCGAATCCGAACGGCCTTCCATCCATAACTCGAAAACGGTAAACAGCCATACCAACTCACCGTAATAGGCGGCGTGTTCGCTTTGGTGCATCTCTATCGTTTTATCGATAAATTCAGGCCGAATAAAATTTCTGCTTTTTAGTTTCACTAAATTGTCATAGGCCATTTCCCGCAGTGGCTTGTAGGTTTGCATCCATACGCCGAAGGGTAAACCAAAGCCTTGCTTGCTCTTGTTGATTGTCTCCTGGGGTAACCAATTCCGCAGTGCCTGTTTGAAGAAGTGGCGTAGCTCCCGGTCTTTTATTTTCCAGTCCGTGGGCACATGACAGGCCAATTCGATTAACGCATCATCTAGCATTGGATAACAGACATCCACTCCGGCAAGCGCACACATATGGCTGACTTTGCGCAGGTCGTTGTCGGCCAGTGTTATTTGCCAATCAAGATACAGCATTCGATTCAGGTCGGAACCCTCGCTGGGTCGGTGATAGATGGACCTCAGTAGTTCCAATGGTGATTGTGTATCCACTTCTGACATAAATTCCTCTGAGAAAATTTCGGAGGCAGTGTGCCGGTGCAGGAAGTTATAGCTTTGCAGTCGGTCGGGAAGTGGTGTGTTGGCTTGGCTAATATAACTGCCGGCCTTTGATATCAGCGGCAAGCCTTGTGGCAGGGCCGCTACCATTGGTTCGATGAGCCCGCGGCGCAATGCAGCAGGAATTAGAGAGTAATGATCAAATATATGCTGGCGAACGTAGCGTTCGTTACCACCAAATATTTCATCTCCGCCATCGCCAGCCAGTAGTGTATTTATTCCATTTTCAGCGGCGACCTTGGCGCAAAAGTAAGCTGGCAGCGCTGACGAATTTCCGAAAGGTTCATCGTAACTGGTGGCGATCAGGGGCAGTGCATCGACTAC
>PKCY01000278.1 GCA_002862985.1 Haliea sp. | reverse complement strand
CAACCCGGCGATAGCGCAAGCCTACCGGGAGAGGGTACTGGCGCCGGCGGGGAGCAAACCCGCCTCAGAGCTGGTGAAGGATTTCCTGGGCAGGCCATTTACGCTCTCGACCTATATCACCTACCTGGACGAATTAAACTAAGCTTAGTACAGCGGGTAGGCTGGATTACATGGGTCATTGACGTCAGTTTCTATGCCCGTATGCTAAACGCCGTAACGCCAACCGCGACGAGATTCAGACCATGCAACAGTTATCCGGACAAGATGCCATGTTTTTGCACGCAGAGCTGGATGGCCTGCCGCAGCACATAGGCAGCGTGAGCATCTACGATCAGTCCACCGTGCCCGACGGCAAAGTTCGATTTAAAGAAATCCTGGCCATGCTGGAGAGTCGCGTACATCTCTCACCCATATTCCGACGCAGACTGGCCTTCGTTCCCTACAATCTCGGGCGACCGTACTGGGCGGAGGATCCCGACTTTGATATGGAGTACCACGTACGCCACATTGCCCTGCCTAAGCCCGGCGACTGGCGTCAGCTATGCATATTGTCCGCCCGCATACACTCCCAGCCGCTGCGGCGCGACAAACCCATGTGGGAAATATACGTGATCGAGGGTCTAAACAATCTGGAAGGGTATCCGCCCAATTGTTTCGCGCTGCTAATGAAGGTGCATCACTGCGCTATGGACGGCGCCACAGGCACACAGTTTATGAATATCGTGCATGACATCACCCCTAAAAATCGCGACGTGGGCAGAGCACCACCGTGGATCGTGGAGCGACCTTCCATGCCCAGAATGTTGGGACGAGCTTATGTGGACGCGTGGCGCAAACCGGGGCAGATCGCAGGTATACTGAAAGAGGCCGGGCCTACTTTTATGCGTTTGCGCAAAGGTCGACAGCAGAACCAATTCCACAATATTGAAGACAAACCAAAAACCCGCTTTCAGGGGAAAATTTCGCGACATCGCGTAGTGGAGGCGTGCAAGTTTGACTTCGAGGTGGTACGGGCCATTAAGAACACTCAGCCCGGCACCACCGTCAACGATGTGATGTTGACCATTGTGGCCGGAGGACTGCGCAAGTACCTTCAGAGCAAAGGCGAACTCCCTGAGCAATCTCTCGTCACCGGATGCCCGATTGATGTGCGCTCTGTAAAAGAGCGTTCCGCCGGTGGCAATATGGTGGGATTTATGAATGTGGCGCTGCGCACTGACATTGTCAATCCGAGCGAACGGCTCGTCGCCGTGCACGCGGAAGCGCAGTCCTCAAAGGCTTATGCCGAGGCACTGGGACCTCGATTTGCAGTAGACCTTACCGATGTAATGCCTGGGAATGTGTTGTCACTGGCATTACGTACAGCCAGCGCAACGGGAATGGCTGAAGCCAGCGTAGTGTTCAATACCATCGTGACCAATGTACCTGGGCCGCCAGTTCAGCTGTACATGTGCGGCGCCGCTCTGGTGGACTCCATCAGTCTGGGACCTTTAATGCCCAACGTGGGCCTGTTCCATATTGTGTACAGCACCGTGCAGGACAAAAAAGGAACGATTAATCTATCGTTTTCCGCCTGCCGAAGTATGCTGCCCGACCCCGGGTTCTATGCACAATGCCTGCAAGAGTCCCATGATGAGCTGCGCGATACAGCACTATCACCAGTGAAAAAACGCAAAAAAACGAAGACCCAGTAACACCAGTGGAAGGCGGACGGGGCTATTACAGCCAGCGCTGCATTAGCTGATACACGTTCACCCTGGCCTTCAGCCGGCTGGCCAACAGGAACATGCCGCCCACTTTGCGATGAAAGTAGATGGCCTCGGCAGGCGGCGACTTCCAGGCTTCCTTGAAGTCAAGAACCTCCTCACCCAGTTTGGACATATTACTCGCGATTTTGGAGCCGGAAAAATCATAGGCAACGTCCTCGCACACCGGCTCCATCGCCAACATGAGAAACTCCAATACCATTTGACGGTAAGGGCTGCCTGGCTCTCCAAGGGCATAACCCAGTCGCTCTGCGGCACCGGCGAGTTGATCCATATCGCCATCAATAGCGGCCTGTGCGAGCTTGCGGTACTGATTGACAAAGCTGGCCTTGAATCGCCGGGTCGCTCCAAAATCCAGTAATACGATTTCACCCGTACCAGGTCGATATTGGTAGTTGGCAAAATTGGGGTCGGTTTGCACCAGCTTCAGCTCAAAAAATTCTAGTAACATTAACTCAAGCAGTGCGGACATCACTCGGTCTCGCTCCGCCTGGGGCGCAGTGATAAGAGTATCGATGGAACTGCCACTCACATACGTCATCGCCAGCACATTATGGTGGGTGAGCTCTGGCAGCGCTTCAGGCAACACAAAGCGCTTATCATTACGCAGTAACTTCCCAAATTCCTGTAAGTACTTCGCCTCCTTCAAATAGTCTGACTCACCCTTAAGTTGAAGCTTGGCATCCTCCAGAAGCGGCTTTATATCAAGTTCTGCTGGCAACAAACCGGGCAATCGCAGCAGCGTGGCGATATTGTCAACATCGCTGTCGATACTGTCGGCAACTCCGGGATACTGTACTTTCAATACAATCTCCCTGCCGTCGGGGGAAATCGTTTTGTGCACCTGACCGATGGAGGCCGCTGCCAGCGGTTCCATTTTAAAATCGTAGAACAGGGTCTCCCAATCGGGGCCGTAAGCTTCCTGCATTACCTGCTGCAACTGCGCCGGCGGCATATGCTTTGCGTCTTCGCGCAGGCGGGCCAGAATATCGGTCAACTCCCGGGGCAGGAACTCACCTGCATCCATAGAGAGGATCTGTCCTACCTTCATGGCGGCACCGCGCATGGTAGATAACTGCTCTGCCACTCGGCGTGCATTCGTCGGCGTTAGCAACATATCCCGTGCGCTGGGACGTTTGCCGTCGCGTAACTGCCGCGTCCCTTCCGCTAGCATACCCCCGGCAACACCACCTGCCATGCGCGCCATTCGCGCCAAGCGACCCACGCGCGAAGTGGGAATAGCCCGAGACTTGTCGTGCTTGTCCTGGTTTTTATCCTTTCGCGGCACGTTGTTCCCTTTCCCGCCAGCGTCGGGCATGCAATTCAACCATGTCGTAGGCGTTGAATTCTGCTTCCAGTACCGCGATGAAATTAAAGACTCCGGAGAGCTTACGCGCAATCAGGGCAAAGTCTCGTGAGGGCGTCGTAAAGTGTCGACTTGTCGCGGACAGAGCCGCCTGCTTTCCCACACGGCGCATAAGACGGGACTGGGCCCAACAATATTCGCCTCTAGCATTGAGATACTCACGGGGCAAATGCGCAGGGGGGCGCAACGGCTCGAGCAGGTGCAGGCAAAAGTCTGCAAATAATTTTCGTCCTGCATCACTGGCGTCTTCACGCAGGCAACCCAGTCCGATCAAGCCCTCTATCAGACGCGGGACATCCTGCTGCAGGCCCGCCTCAATCGTGTTGCGCAGGTGAAAAAGAAACTCATCGGAGCAATCCAACACAGACCCAAAGTCCAGCAGGACCAATTCATCGTGCGCTACTTTTTTACGGCGATCTTCCAATCGCAACAGGTAGTTGCCGAAATTGGGATCCGTTTGCAACAACCCCCAGTCATAGAGCTCAAGGAAGAAAAGCTCCAGCATCCCCTTGGCCAGAGAGTTGCGGCGTTCAATGGATAGCCTGGCCACATCGGGTTCAACCACCGAAAAACCCTGAATGTATTCCATCGCCAACACCCTATCGGTGCAGTATTCTCGGTGCAATCGCGGTACATGGTAGCTGACGCTTGTAGCGTGGGATCTCGCGACAAGTCCCGCCATTCGTTCGGTGAAATCAGCCTCGCGCGGGTAATCAATCTCGTTGTGCAAGTGAACACGCATAGATTCAAGCCAATCATCCAGTTCCCGGCCAGCCTTCACCCAACGCGCCAGCAGCAACATCCGCACCACCGCATCAAAATCCGAATCAATAACCTGCGCCAGCCCCGGGTACTGAATCTTCAAGCATATCCACTCGCCGGTGGTGCGAATTTTGGCTAGGTGTATCTGTGCCAGAGAGGCCGCGGCGATCGCCTGCGGATCGATATCGAGTTCGGGATAAAGGGCACCGAGGCTGTCGCGCACCGATGTCTCCAGCGCGTCCCAGTGGAGTGGTTCGGTCTGGTCAGAAAGATCGCGCAACGCTTCTACCAGAACAGCTGGCAGGAACTGCTCCCCGAACAGGGCCAGCATCTGGCCGATCTTGATGTATGTGCCCTTGAGCTTGCCTAACTCAGAAACAAAGAGCCGCGCCTCGCGCCGCGCAAACTCAGAATCTGCATCATCGGGGCCACGACCCATGACTCGCTGCACAACGCCGTCCACCGCCAGAGCGCTGCCGGCTCGTATACCGGCCAGAGAGGCTGTGAGAGTGCGTGGAAGAGTACTCGTTTTAAGACCGCGACGCTTTTTAGACATGACTCCCCGTGAGGCTGGAAATTTCGGGGGCAAGTATATACGATTGCTCTGCAGTCGGGCAGTCGGAATCAACTTGACATCTGCGCCCCCAACCCGACGTTTTAATCGAGCAATAGCGCCGCCAACCGCTTGCGATGGTGCTGAGCGTCACCGAATTGCTGCTGACTCCACTGAGCACGACGGATATAAAGCTGGGCGTCACATTCATAGGTGAAGCCCATGCCACCGTGGAACTGGACGGCCCGGTCGCCGGCATACAACAGCGTCTCAACCGCATGGGCCTTGGCCATACGACAGGCAATTTCCGCGTCCGCATCTACCACACCCTCCTCCAGCAGGGTAGCAGCGTGATAGATAAACGAACGGGACGAATCCATCGCGGTGAGAATGTCGACGGTGGGGTGTTTTAGCGCCTGATAGGAACCAATCAGTTTGCCAAACTGTTTACGGGTCTTGAGGTATTCGACGATGGTATCGAGGCATGCAGCAGATGCACCGGTGGCCTCTGCTGCAACCAGAAGTGCACCCAGTAAGCGGGTATCTCTCAGCGCTTCAGCCACTTTCGGCCCGGTAATCAGGTTGTTTTCGTCTACCAGCACGCCGCTAAAATCTACATTCGCCGAACGCTTGGTCTGATCAATGAGCGTATTGGGGTATATTGCACCATCATTAAGTTGATCAGCCCGCACGATAGCGAGTGCCACCTCGCCTTGGTGCAAGACAGACACAACTACCATCCTGGCAACGGATGCATCAGGGACAAATTTCTTGCTACCGTGCAGGATGCGCTCCTCGTCCAGCAGAAGGGATACGGTCTCATCTCCCCAATCACTATTGTCGAGCAGCGCCACAGTTGCCGGGGAGCCGCCTGCGATCGCTGGCAGCAGTCGCTCGGTTTGTTCGCTATTTCCGGCTCTGAGCAGTAGCTGCGCCGCCAGAGCACTGCTGATCAATGGGGTCCCCAGCATGGCGCGCCCCATAGATTCCACCACTGGAATGAGAGCACCGATACCCAGTCCCGATCCACCACAGGCCTCCGGTACGGCAATACCCGCCCAACCCAGCAGCACCATTTCATCCCAGAGTGCCTGGTCAAAGCCATCTTGCGTTTCCAGTTGCGCGCGCACTTCGGCAATAGGCGATTTATTTCGACAAAATTCTCGCGCTACCTCAAGCAGCATGGCCTGCTCTTCACTGAAGCGCAGAGCCGTATTTCCAGGTGATGACATAGTAAACCCCTACTTCGGCAATCCGAGGATGTGTTCCGCAACGATATTGGCCTGCACCTGACTGGTGCCGCCACCGATCGTAGCGGAGAAGCTATTGAAATACGCGCGCTGCCAGAAACCTCCCTGGCGCGCCTCGTCGTCGCCAACGTAAAGAGCGCCTTCGGCACCCTGCAGGTTAATCGCCAACTGGCGCATACGCCGGGTCATCTCTGTGGCCCGAAGTTTATTTGACAGGGGCAGGGAACCCGGATAATCCGTGGTCAAAGGTCCGATATGGGACCGTCGTTCTCCCAGCATCATCGCCCTCTCCTCCATGATGGCCTTTACCAACTGGTCGCGAACCACCGGATCCTTGAGCACTGGTTCACCATCGCGCTGAACGTCACGCAACTCACTGATCATGTCATCGACCACAACGCGCACCATGGACTGCCCACCTGCAGCACCGGCCTCAGCGCCACGCTCGTATTGCAATGTTTGCATGGCAATTTTCCAACCCTGCCCCTCCTCGCCCATGATGCAATCAGCAGGTATGCGCGCGTCGGTAAAAAAGGTTTCCGTGAATCCGTATTCGCCGGTGATTTTGCGAATCGGACGGGTCTCTATGCCCGGCACCAGCATGGGTGACAAAAAGTAAGACAGGCCGTCGTACTTGCGCGGCGCCTCTGGATTAGTGCGCGCCAGCATAATCATGTACTTGGCAAAGTTACCCATGGTGGTCCAGATCTTCTGGCCATTAAGTACGTACTCGTCACCGTCGCGCACCGCCCGCAATTGAGCGTTGCCCAGGTCTGAACCGTGGTCGGGCTCAGAAAAACCCTGACACCAGACATCTTCAGCGTTGAGAATGCCTTTCAGGTATTTGGCTTTTTCTTCCTCTGTGCCCATCTCGTTGATCAACGGACCCGCCCAGCCGAGGCCAATCACGTTGAAACAAATGGGCACACCGTTGCGTCGCATCTCCTGATCGGCAATGCTCTGGAAGTTCGCTTCCACACCGCGACCCCCATACTTCTTCGGCCACGCCATGCCCAGATATCCGGCGGACCATATCTTGTGCTGCCATTCACGCAAAAACTCCAGCTGCCGCTCATCGCCTACTTCCATAAAGGTCTGGGGCAGTAGGAAACCGGGATTGGCTGGGTTGTTTTCTTTCATCCAGGCGGACACCTCAGTCCTGAAATCCTTTAATTCCTTGTCACTCGCGCTCATCGTTTTCACTCCCTATCGGGGAACTGCAGCGGCTCCCCCTGTTCATCGGCACGCTTGAATGCCGGTCTTTCCATCAAACGCTGCAGATACTCTGCCGTCTGCGGTTTGTAGTGTTGGTCGAATTTCAGCGCGCGGCCCAGATAAAGTGCGTAGCTCACTGCGATATCGGCGATGGTGAAGCGGTTATCTACCAGATAATCGTGGGACTCCAGGTGACTGTCCAATCGCCGCAGGCGAGAGAGGTACCACTTGCCGTAATCATCTGCCACTGCCTGCTTCTCGGGCGTGGGTTCCAGATAGTAGTAGCGCATGGCAATGGTTTGCGGGAATGTCAGCGTCGCGTCGGCATGGTGTAACCAGTTCAGATAGGCGCCGTATTCAGGGTGACTCGGTTCCAGACCAAACTCATAGCGCTGGTAGCGATCGATCAGATACTGGCAGATACCCACCGACTCGGTCATTTCGATATCGCCGTCGGAAAAGAACGGCACCGTGCCCAGACTATTGACCTTAAGGTAATCCCGTTCAAATACACGCGGGGGAAAGGGCAGGATTTGCACCTCGTAATCAAGCTCCAGCTCCTCCAGAGTCCACAGTGGACGCAGGGATCTTGCACTACTGCAATGCCATAGTTTCATTGCTATAACCCGTACTGGCGCACAGCCAGATCACGCATAATTTCCTCGGAGCCGCCACCAATAGCGTTTACGCGCACCTCACGGTAAATACGCTCCACGCGGCTCCCGCGCATATAGCCGATGCCTCCCAGAATCTGCATCGCTTCCCTAGCACAATATTCCATCGTTTCACTGGCCTGCACCTTGAGCAGTGCAATGTCACCCGGACTGGCGTTGCCGGCCTCGATAGCTTCGAAACAAACACGGATATACGCCTGCGTGGCATTCAGTTTTTGTTTCATCTGCGCGATCTTATGGCGAATGACCTGGTGATCCGCCAGACGTTTGCCGAAGGTTTTACGCTCCTGCGCCCACGCGACAGCCTCTTCCAGGCAAACGCGGCCCAGTGCTTCCATTCCTGCGGCCATTGCCATTCGTTCGGCGTTAAAATTGGTCATTATCACCAGGAAGCCCTGGTTCTCCTCACCAATGAGATTCGTGACCGGAACCCGCACATTGTCGAAATACAGTGTGGCCGTATCCGACGCCCACCAACCCTGCTTTTTATCCAATTGTGTACGGCTAAAGCCTTCCGCATCAGTGGGAATCAACAACATGGAAACGCCCCTGCCACCCTCACCACCAGTGCGGACCGCCGTCGATACCCAGTTAGCACGCATGCCGCCAGTAATATAGGTTTTGGACCCATTGACAACGTAATGATCGCCGTCACGCACCGCGGTAGTGGTTAACTGTGCCACATCGGAACCGCCACCGGGCTCGGTGATGCCGAGCGAAATATGCTTTTTACCGGCCAGTACCGAGGGAGCCACCATCTCTTTAAGCGCCTGTGAACCCCAGTTAATGATTGGCGGCAACCCGATACCATGCACCATCAAAGAGGCCGCAACGCCGCCAACACCAATACGCGCCAACTCCTCATTCACGATCCACAGGTGCCAGGCGTCGATGCCTTCTGTTACGCCACCGAACTCCTCCGGGTGGCCGATACCGAGCAAGCCAACGGCCGCCGCCTTGGGCCATAGCTCAATAGGTATATGGCAGGCCTCATCCCAATCCTCGGCATAGGGCATGATTTCAGCATCGATGAATTTGCGTAATTGCGTGCGCCATTCATGGTGATCTTCTCGCATGTTGGGGTTAGGCAGGCGCGCACTATCGAAATCCAGTGACATAGGTTTATCTCACGAACAAAGAACATTTTGGGGCACTTATACTAATTCAGAGCGCGGCCAAGTGCATGCGCTAATGCGCCATTGATTTGGGCAACGGTGACAGCTCCTTTGTGCCTGGTCATTCTGTCCAGCTCAGAGCGACTATTGTCCAAGTATCACGCCGCGCAATCCTGCAAAACCTCTAGATTGGCCCTGTGCGAGGCGAGCACCATCATCACCAACGTCAGCTTTGCGATGTAGTTCATATTTTCTCCTGGCCGCGCACCGTTAAGACTCTTCAGGCCTGCCGGTGAAAACACACAAAACAGTTTGTACCCGAGTATATCCACCAGAAAAGTGTCGCCGTATTGCTCTCTCAGCTCAGCAAGAAAGTTGGTCGGACTTTGCGAGAACCGTAACCCGGCACCGATATGCGCAAGCTCATCATGCACAATCGCAGGCTTAGGGCTGACCAGGTATTGCTGATTGTGGTTTGCACTCATCCAGACAACGTCAATTCCTGCTGAATAGACTGCATGTGCTGGGCCGAGAAAGATGATCGTCCACTTTCTTGAGCGGCGAAGCCGATTGACGTGGTATCCACATACTTCCTCACTATCGGACACATTCCATACATCGCGCGGTAACGTATATTATTAGATCGCTGCTACGGACGACCCCTCAATATTTCAATCGCCACGCCTCGTAACCGCCATCGACACTATAGACCTCCGCACAACCCTGACTAAAGAAATGATCCGCCGCCCCCTGACTGGAATGGCCGTGGTAGCAATAGACAATGATGGGCTTGTTCTTATCTGCGCCTGCTAAAAAATCCTCAACATTTTCCTGCTGAACGTTAATGGCGTTTTCGATACTACCGGCCTGGTAAGAACCGGGGTCCCTCACATCGGCGATAGCTGCCTCACCTTTGTCTATTAGTGCTTTCGCTTCATCAATTGATATACATTTAAACGACATGCTCGCCTCCAGAGAATAGTGGTGCAAACGCAAGTATCACAGCATAGCTCACAGAAATGACAATGTCCTGCGTCAGGGAAGAAAGTGGGGGTCCTGAAAGATTATTTACGTGAGTTTATGTGGGACCCCGGGTAGATCGAAGTGTCGCGGCCAATCTGGTGGTTCGTGCTACGCGGGATCATTTTGAATATCCGCCCGAGCACCCGCCGCCTCCTACTGCACGATGTGGACAGAACCGGGATCTCCGTTTCTTTTCCATACACAGAACCAGGCGGATGCATTGCGCGAGACGCTGACACAAGGTTTTGGGGACCAGGTAAGCGTGGAGTTCGCAATGCGTTGTGGCGCGCCCGCTGTTTTTCCTGCCACAGCGTTTCTCGGAGCTACCTGGACAAAGGTGACCCCTATCACTGCGAAGGCTTTAAGACTTCGCGGCAGATTATCGCGATTATTTTCTGGCCACAAGCGGTGAGCGCTATGAGCACAGTCCCTCCCTGAACAGCTCGCCAAACCATATTACTGTATTGGCGAACATCGCCGACGATCATTTGACCGTCTGGTTAAGCCCAGTCCAAACCGAAGCCACTTAAGTGCGGTCGTATAAAACTTCGCAAAGATGCCTTGTCCCGGATCCTATCGGAATTAAATCCAGCGCCTCACCTGCTTGCAGTAGACCAAATACTCTTGGGCAAACAGGCCCCGCAGCATCGCCTCTTCCGGGAGAATAAACCGCCACTGGACAATCACCGCAAACAGCAGGGGAATTACCAGCGTAGTGCTGGCACCCACCGTAATTGCGCAACCCAGCAAAACAGCCACCATCGCGAGATACATGGGATTGCGTGTATAGCGGTAGATACCCCCAGTAACCAGTGTCGTCACATTTCGAAAAGGTATCGTATCTGTACCGGCGCGGTAGAATAAACCGTTGGCGCTCACCAGTAACAATAATCCAATGATGATCAGTACCCCGCCGGACAACTGTCCCGCAAGGCTGGTAAAACGTGGTCCCGGAAAATATTCATTGCAGAAAAAAATCAGAATCAGGCCCAGCAACAGCCAGATAGGAGGGTAGATAATCCGTTT
Source organism: Haliea sp. (assembly GCA_002862985.1). Lineage (GTDB taxonomy): Bacteria > Pseudomonadota > Gammaproteobacteria > Pseudomonadales > Halieaceae > Marimicrobium. The sequence goes on along the minus strand of PKCY01000278.1, from coordinate 8,971 downwards.
AATCATAGCGCAAAACCCGCTCAGTGCATGGAAAGGTGAATACCGGCAGGTTCCACAGTGCCAATTCCGTACGCCAGCACCAGGCCCAACACAAATGCCAGCGTCAGCTTGGTGCGATCGTGGCTGTGGAAGTGCACCTCCGGCAGCAGGTCGCTCAGGGCGATACAGATAAACGCCCCGGCCGAAAACGCCAGCGCAGCGGCGACCAGATAATTGCGGCTGTCCGCCACTACGTCAACGCCGAAAAAGAACAGTAGCGCGCCCAGAGGACACATAAGTGCGAATACCAGGTTCGCACTAGTCTGCGCCTTCCGACTCCATCCGCCTGCCCCCATTACCGTGACAATGGACATGGCATCCAGTGGCTTGTGCAGCACGATGGTTAGAAACACACCGATTCCAACCAACCCGCCCGCCATACTGCCCGCATGCATCACCGCACCCAGGGCGACGCCATCAATTAGCGTGTGTGCTGCCAACCCCAGCGCCAGACCGACCCAGCTCAGGCCGTTAACCGGGCTCTCATGCGCATGAGCACCTTGATGATCATGGTGATGGTGGTAATCGTGTTGCGCCCCCTCTTCCTGACTGAAATCATGCTGGTGAAAATGAAACACTCGCAGCAACAACAGCATGACGATAAGCCCAAGCATCAGCCACGAAACCGCCGTATCCACTCCATGGGGACCTCCTATTAGCGCTACACTGTGAGGCAACAGGTGATAAAACGCGACGCCAAGCATAAGGCCGGAGACTAAGCTCATTACTAGTTGGGTGCGGGTATGCGTCATTTTTACCCAATTGGGCAGAAACCCCCCAAGTATGGAAAACCCAGCGATGGCAAAACAATAGCAAATGAGCAATAACGTGGGTGACACCGGCATGGTCCCTGCTTAGGTGGAATGGAGTTTAGAATAAAGACGCGGCGCATTATTCCACATTCAACCTCGCTTGTAAGTGCGCACGGTGCTCCAGGAGGGTGATTTGCGCCTCTGTGGGTATGCCCTTCTAAACGACCGCATTGTAGTCATTCTCGCACTTGCGAAAGGCATTGACAGCTAAACTAATGGCCATTAGTTTAACGACACGATACGAGGAGATCGCCATGTCCATCTACGAAGTTATTGAATCCAACGATTCCCGTCGCCACCTGCAACTGCGCAGCCCGGTTTCCCTGGAACCGACCGGGGAATTGATTTGCGCGAACGCCGAAGATGTGGCGAACGCCATAGCCAAAGCGAGAGCCGCACAGCCCGCCTGGGCCGCTACCAGCTTAAAGGACCGCGCAGCCGTCGTTGAGCGCGCACTAAAAATCGTACTAGAGCAACAGGACGATATTATCGAAACTGTCGTCAATGAAACTGGCAAGGCGCGCACGGATGCCATGAGCATGGAAGTTTTTTCGGTGGCAGACCAGCTCTGCTACTACGCCAAGAACGCAGAGAAGTTTCTCAAGCCACGCAAGCGCAAGGTTCATGGCATCCTCGGATTGATGAAGCAACTTCGCATTTTGTACAAGCCACTTGGCGTTATCGGTCTGATTACGCCGTGGAATGGACCTTTTGTACTGGTTATGAATCAGGCGGCTCAAGCCGTTCTTGCGGGAAATGCCATTGTGGCAAAAGGCTCTGAAGTCACCCCATACTCCGCCAAGCTGGCCGAGGACATCTTCCGCCAGGCAGGCCTGCCCGAGGGCGTGTTGCAGGTGCTGCTCGGTGATGGTGAAACCGGTGCAGCTATCGTTCGCGGCGGTGTAGACAAAGTGTCCTTTACCGGCTCGGTCGCCACTGGTCGCAAAGTTGCGGAAGCCTGTGCCTCACAACTGATTCCTTGCACACTGGAATTGGGGGGCAATGACGCGATGATCGTCTGTGCCGACGCCGACCTGGATCGCGCCGCTGATGGCGCGTGGGTGGGTTCGTGCATGAACACCGGTCACTACTGCTGCGGCACAGAGCGGATCTACGTAGTGAAAGAGGTCTACGACGAATTTCTACGGCTGGTTCTGGAAAAAGGTAAGGGCCTGCGTCAGGGCCAACAACATGGCTGGAACGAAGATGTCGGCGCGGTTTTCTGGGATCGTCAAATGACCATTATCGAAGCCCATGTAGAGGACGCACGCGCCAAAGGTGCCACTATCCATATGGGTGGGCGCCGCAATCCGGAGCTGCCGGGGCTGTACTATGAACCCACTGTAATTACCGAAGTCAGCAACAGTATGGATATCATGCTGCTTGAGACTTTCGGCCCGGTGTTGTGCATTCAGAAAGTAGACAATGAGACCGAGGCGCTGGCGCTGGCCAACGACTCTGAATTTGGACTCAATGGCAACGTGTGGACTAAAGATAAGGAGAAGGGTTACCGCCTGGCGACAGCCATCGACACCGGTGCTTGCAGCGTCAATGATATGGCAGTGAGCTACGGTATTCCCGCCGCGCCTTTTGGCGGCAAGAAGAATTCTGGGCTGGGCCAAGTAAACGGGAAGAAAGGCATACGTGGCTACTGCCATGAAATGCCCGTCGTGATCGACCGCTTCGGCGGGAAAATGCAGAACGGCTATCCTTACAGCGCAAAGAGTGCAGAGGGCATGAAGAAGCTGATGGAATTTCTGTGGGTCAAAACACCACTGGGTCGCTGGCTAAGCTAGTGTGTGCCCGCAAGGGCGGACGTGGCACAACCTGCAATGCTAAACCAGCACAAGATTATCCCGGTGAATGAGTTCTTCATCCACCTGGTAGCCAAGAATGCCCTCTATGTCCTTTGAGGGTAAGCCCATAATTCGCCGAGTTTCATCGGCGCTGTAATTCACCAGGCCGCGGGCAACTTCACGTCCCTGCAAATCGCGGCAGGACACCATATCGCCCCGGGTAAAATCACCAACCACACCGCGCACACCGACCGCTAGCAGACTGCGTCCGGACTCACGCAGTACATGCACCGCGCCATCATCCAGTTCCACACTCCCAGGGATTTGCATCATACTTGCCAACCACTGTTTACGAGCGTTTTGTGGCTGCTTACCCGTTCGCAACCAGGTGCCAACGTTGTCTCCGGCCACCACGCTACCGAGAATATTCGGCACTCTGCCAGAGGCAATCACGGTTTCTGTACCCGAGCGCGCGGCCAGGCGTGCTGCGCGCAGTTTAGTGATCATACCGCCCCTGCCCAGCACGCCGCCCTCGCCTGCCATGGCATCGAGACTCGGATCGTGCACGCCGCACTCTTCAACCAGTTCTGCCGCAGCATTGCGTCGCGGGTCCTCCCGATAGAGCCCCTGTTGGTCTGTCAGCAGCAGCAGCACTTCCGCATCAATCAGGTTCGCTACCAGAGCGGCCAGCGTATCGTTATCGCCGAAACGTATTTCCTCCGTGACAACGGTATCGTTCTCGTTGACGATGGGGACCACACCCAACTTCAACAAGGTTTTGAGCGTACCGCGAGCATTGAGATAGCGATCTCTGGCAATCACATCATCGTGCACCAGCAATACCTGGGCGGTAGCAATATCGTGACTGTTAAATGCGCTTTCATAGCTTTGCACCAACACCGACTGCCCGACGGCGGCTGCAGCCTGCAACTCGTGGATGAGGTGCGGCCGCTCCGACCAGCCCAAGCGCACAATGCCCGCGGCCACAGCGCCACTGGAAACCACTACGACCTCACAGCCCTGCGCGCGCAACTGAGCCAGTTGATCTACCAAAGAGGCGATGACTTGCAGATCCAGTCCGCGACCATCATCTGTCAGCAAAGCACTGCCGATCTTGACGACCCAGCGACGAGACTCTGAAATTTCTGTTCGTTCAGCCATGCAAGGTCCTAGGGCCGGTATTCGACTTCGACATCAAAGTCGTCTTCACCCAACTCATCTTCATCAGAATCATCATCGTCTAGTAGAGGCTCCTTACGTCGCGCAGCGCGCAGCGCATTGATACGCTCTCTGGCCTCCAATTGCATCTGGCTCTGCTGCGTTCTTTCCGCTGCAGCCAACTGCGGATCAGATGCCTCCGCCGCACGGCACTCCTCCAGCCGCGTCATCAGATCCCCACACAGGCTTGCAGTGCCGTAGCCACTAATGGCGGCTATCGAGTATACCTTTCCCTGCCAGTCCAATGCCTCCAAAACGGCAGCACGACGTTCGGCGAACGTTTCCTCATCCAGCAGATCGGTTTTGTTCAGTACCAACCAGCGTTCACGCAAAGCCAGAGTCGGACTAAAGCGTTCCAATTCTCTCGCGATAGAGACGGCTGCATCTGCCGGCTCAACACCATCATAGGGTGCCATATCCACAAGGTGCAGCAGAATGCGATTGCGCGTCAGGTGCTTCAGAAAGCGGATGCCCAGCCCAGCCCCTTCAGAAGCGCCCTCAATCAATCCTGGAATATCCGCCATTACAAAGCTGCGATGATTCTCCACTTTGATCACGCCAAGATTGGGCACCAGCGTCGTAAATGGATAGTCCGCCACTTTGGGTTTAGCAGCAGAAACTGCTCGAATTAGAGTCGATTTACCGGCATTGGGCAAACCCAACAACCCCACATCGGCCAACACCTTCAATTCCAACTTCAGGTTTCGAACTTCCCCTTCACTGCCTGGAGAGGTCTGCCGCGGGGCCCGATTGGTGCTGGATTTGAAGCGGGTATTGCCCAAGCCGTGGAATCCACCCTGCGCCACCAGTAACTGTTGTCCCACCGCTGACAGATCACCCATGACTTCACCGAGATCCTCGTCGATGATGGTAGTGCCCACGGGAACCCGCAGCACCAGTTCCTCAGCACTTTTGCCAGTGCAATTGTCGCCGCGGCCGGATCCACCGTTTTCGGCGCGATAGTTACGCTTGTACCGGTAATCCACCATAGTATTGAGTGCGTCATCGGCCTCGATGACGACACTCCCACCATCACCGCCATCGCCTCCATCAGGCCCACCTTTAGCAATATACTTTTCACGCCGGAAGCTCAGGCAGCCATTACCGCCCTTGCCGGCGTAAACGCTGATACTTGCCTCGTCTACGAATTTCATTTTACTTTCAGACCATTAGGGAAAAGACTTCGTTAATCGCTTTATGCTCGCGATGCCACTCTCTGGGCTCGATGCTACAACTACCAATCCTGAAGATAAAAAAAAGCCCCGTCAATTGACGAGGCCTTGGATCGTTTGGCTAGTGCCGCCGGACTCAGGCGCCCACCACCTGTACGAATTTGCGGCTTTTCGGCCCACGAACAATAAACTCGACCTTGCCATCTCCCGTGGCGAACAATGTGTGATCCTTACCAATACCAACATTGTCACCCGCATGAAAGCGAGTACCACGCTGACGTACGATAATATTGCCCGCCTTCACTTCCTCACCACCAAAGCACTTGACGCCCAAGCGTTTGGCATTCGAATCGCGTCCGTTACGAGTACTACCACCAGCTTTCTTATGTGCCATTGTCTAAACCCTCACTTAAGCCTTGATACCGGTAATCTTCACTTCGGTGAACCATTGGCGATGCCCGGTTTCCTTCCGATAGTGCTTACGGCGGTTGAATTTAATGATTTTGATCTTCTTATGGCGACCTTGCGAGAGCACCTCGGCGGTGACCTTGCCGCCTTCCAACAGGGGCGTACCGATTTTAATTTCATCGCCACCCACCATGAGTACTTTATCGAATTCGATAGAGTCGCCGGTGGCAGCTTCAATTTTTTCCAGCTTGAGGGTCTCACCCTCGATGACACGGTGTTGTTTACCACCGCTCTCAATTACTGCGTACATACTTTGCTCCGTTCAATTAGCCTGCTCGCATTTCAAATAAACCCTTTGAAATCAAGGGGGCAGAGCCAGGCACAAACAGTTGGATTAACCCGTGACAGCTACGGATGGGCGCAGCATCGTCCAGAAGGCGGCGATTTTACTCAAATCAGGGAGGCGGGGCAAGGGTTATTTTTATCTAAAAACAAGGAGTTGCGAACGGTGCCGGGTAGCTTGCCGTACCGTGCGGCTTGACAGGCCGAGGACCGCATCCTAGCATGCGCGAGCACTTCTCATTCCGCCTAAGCTAACGATATGGATCATATACACGTCACTGTGGCGCCGCAGTTTGAGCGGGTCAATCAACTCATTGTTGAGCAACTACACTCCAACGTCGAGATGGTGGAAAACGTTGGGCATTACATTATCGACGCCGGAGGCAAGCGGCTACGCCCACTTTTGGTACTGTTAAGTGCCTCTGCGCTCGGCCGCTGTGACGATGCGCACGTCAAGTTCGCCGCCATTATCGAGTTTATTCACACCGCCACTTTGCTACATGATGACGTGGTCGACATCTCCACCCTCCGCCGGGGTAAGCCTACCGCCAACGCCGCTTTTGGCAACGCCCCCTCTGTGCTGGTAGGTGATTTTCTTTATACCCGCGCTTTCCAGCTTATGGTGCAATTGGGTGATATGGATGTTCTGACCCACATGGCCGAGACAACCAACATCATCGCCGAAGGGGAGGTTCTGCAGCTAACACGCGCCGGAAATGCCGATACGACCGAAGCACAATATCTCGATGTGATCACACGAAAAACAGCAATTCTATTTGCTGCAGCTTGCTACGGGGCAGCAACACTGTGTGGCGAGCGCGACGAAACCCGACAACAACTTCGCGATTTTGGCCTCAACCTCGGCATTGCTTTCCAGATGGTAGACGACGCCCTGGATTACGACGGCGATCCCGCTACCATGGGCAAAAATGTCGGCGACGATCTCGCGGAAGGCAAAATCACCTTACCCCTTATTCACACGCGACTCGTGGGTAATGCGGACGAACAAGAACTCGTACGCCGCGCAATCACGGAAAAAACATCAGATCAGATCGACAAAATAATAGCCGCGGTCAAACGCTGCGGCTCTCTCGATCACACCCGTGCTCGCGCCAAGCACTACCACGACCTGGCTTTGGAGAATTTAAGCGGCCTACCCCCAGGGGACGCTCGCAGCGCGCTGGAGCGAATAACCGAGCTGTCGATCTACCGCGATCACTGATATTGCATGGCCGGCCGCCATGTCAGTAGTCATATCCATTGCACCGATCACCCCCGCTTTACTATACTCCCCACTAAGAACTTTCCCGGCAGGCCATAATAATGACAGTGCACACTCTTCTGCCGGACCTTCCGGCCTACGCTGAGCTGGAAGCACACGCCGCAAGACTCAAATCAACGCCAATCGAACAATTGTTCGAGCAGGATGACAATCGCACCAAAGTCTTTTCTCTGAATGCTGCGGGTCTGTCTCTCGATTTTTCCAAACAATTGCTGGATACAAAGGCTCGCATTTCACTGCTTGATTTAGCAGAGCAGGCCGGGGTGCGCCAAAGTATAGAAAATTTGTTCAGCGGTACGCCGATTAATAACACCGAAGAACGGCCAGCACTGCACACCCTGTTGCGGGCATCCCAAGCTGGCAAACAGACCGAGAAATTTCGCGAAGTCCTGGCCGCACGAACCCGCATGCGAGCGCTCGCAGAGGGGCTCAACAATGGCGAACATAAGGGCTACTCAGGCCACATCATCACTGATGTCGTCAACATAGGCATCGGCGGCTCCGATCTTGGCCCGCGATTGGTCACGGACGCCCTGCGACCATTTCATGGCGATGTCCGCTGCCATTACGTCGCCAACGTGGACCCGGCAGATTTGCGCGACACGCTCAAGTGTCTGAATGCTGAGACCACCTTGTTTATCATCTGCTCCAAATCTTTTCGCACTGAGGAAACTCTCGCCAACAGCCTCGTCGCTCGTGCATGGGTGCTTAATGCTGGAGCCACGACTGAAGACCTGGACAGACACTTTCTTGCTGTCACCAGTAACCTTGAAGCAGCGGAGAAATTTGGCATACCACCGGACAATTGCCTGCCCATGTGGGACTGGGTAGGCGGTCGTTATTCTCTTTGGTCTTCGATAGGGTTATCAATAGCTTGTACAATAGGTTATGAACACTTTGAGTCCTTGTTACAAGGAGCGCACCACACAGACCTCCATTTTAAGGAACGTCCGTTAGATCAAAATATACCGGTACTGTTGGCAATGATAGGCGTGTGGTACAATAATTTTTTTGAGGCAGAGTCGGAAGCTATTCTTCCTTACGATCAATACATGCACCGTTTTTCAGCCTATTTTCAGCAGGGCAATATGGAAAGTAATGGAAAAAGTACGGACCGTAGTGGTACCAAGATCAATTACCAGACGGGGCCTATTATCTGGGGAGAACCAGGAACAAACGGTCAGCATGCCTTTTACCAGCTGATTCATCAAGGAACAAAATTGATTCCGTGTGATTTTTTGGCACCTGCTAAATCTCATAATCCATTGAGTGATCACCACAGCAAATTAATGTCCAACTTTTTTGCTCAGACGGAGGCGCTTATGAACGGCAAAACCGAAAAAGAGGTCAGTGATGAAATGGCGGGTAAATCATTAACCGAAATCTCAGATCTTTTAAACTATAAGGTTTTTGAAGGGAATAGACCTACCAATTCGTTATTATTTAAAGAATTAACGCCCCACATGTTAGGGCGTTTAATTGCTCTGTATGAACACAAGATTTTTGTGCAAGGTGTGATATGGAATGTTTACAGTTTTGACCAATGGGGGGTAGAATTAGGGAAACAACTTGCAAAGAAGATATTACCCGAACTACATGATGAGGATTTAGTATCTTCACATGACAATTCAACAAATGGGTTAATTAATACATATAAGATTTTTAGATAGGAAGCAATGATGAGCAGTGATTTATATCCTTTAAAGTTTAAAACTATTTTTAAAGAGAAGTTGTGGGGAGGTAACAAAATTAGGACTGTTTTAGGGAAGGATTTTGGTAGCTTAGAAAACTGTGGCGAGAGCTGGGAAATTTCTGGTGTTCAAGGAAACATCAGTGAAGTGGCGAACGGGGTACTTGCAGGAAAAGGTCTTGACGAGGTTGTTGCAGACTATACATCAGAAC
>PKCY01000156.1 GCA_002862985.1 Haliea sp. | reverse complement strand
GCGCCGTTATCGGCGTCTACCCAGAGGCCGTCGACGTATAACTGTGAGCGCAGTAGTGAAGGGTCGTTAAGTTTTAGCATGAGGTCTGAATTCTCCTGGTTTTGTGTGGACGCAGTCTACTTGCCACTGAGGCGAGCAACAACTGGCGCAAAGGTTTCCGCCATATTATTTTCGCCGTCGTCGAGCACGGCGATGTAGGAAATACCGTAGGCTTCGCGGCGACGTTGCAATTCGTCACAGATATAGTCGATGCTGCCGATGAGGCAATGCGGGTGCGAGAGTATATCTTCAGCTGACATTCCCAGCGCATCACTAATGGCGGCGGCTGTCGGTCCCGGATGGTCAGTGACAATAGTGTTATACGCCCCGATCTCCAGTTCAATATCCTTGAAGCGGTCACCCGCACCACTTTTGATCCAATCGACTTTCTTCGCTGTGGCTGAGGCCAGCCCCGAGTTCATGCCATCGGGGCCTAGCATGCCGGCTCGGTTATTGAAATTTAGACTGACAATGTCGGCCTCTTGTCCCGCGAAGGTGAGAATTTTTTTACTGCCGCCGCCGATCATCAGAGGCGGGTAAGGACTCTGTGCAGGGGAAGGCGTTCCAGAAAACCCAGACCACTTTATAAAGTCCCCGGCAATTTCTAAAGGTTCCCCTGACATAAACGCCTTGTAGCCATGCACAAATTCGGCGAAGCGCTCGAACCGTTCCGGGAATTCATCGAAGGGCAGATTAACCGCATCGTACTCATTTTTAATCCAGCCTGCGCCGATACCAAATTCGAGCCTTCCTCCGGAGAGGTAGTCCATGGTGGCCGCTTCTTTGGCCAGGATAACCGGGTGGCGATAATCGTTGCAAAATACGCGGCAGCCTACGCGCAGCGTTGTAGTTTGTTCCAGCGCCATGGCGATGGCAGGAACGGCTGCCAGCAGTTGCGGCGGGTGATAGGTTGCGTCAAGGGCTGGGCCATCACTGAGAAAATGATCGGCCAGAAAGAAGGTGGAGTAACCAAGGTCCTCCGTTTTAGCAATCAGCGCGCGCCAGTTGGCAGGCGAATCCGTGTTGAAGCTCTGAAGTGAAAATCGAAACGGGTTGTGGTCACTCATGGCGGGTACTCCCTATTGGGCGCTGTAAAGCCGACTGACGTTAGCGGCGCTTTCGATTATTGGCTTAAGACAGTTTTCTAATGGCTACCGGTATGGTGCTCTGTCGCGCCATGCCGGAATATTTTTCAGCGTGTTGTCGGTTATCAATCAGGCGATTGGTATTGCTGCCGATCTCACGGACTTTCGCATCGGCGCCGTCCTTGGGATCAGGTGAACCGCCCCAGCAATGCGACATCGAAATGACACCGGGCCGAATATCATCGGCGGCCCTGGCGACGGCAGGAATTGCGCCCTGGGGAGAGTACACTTCGACAATTTCACCGTCGGCAATATCCAGTGCTGAGAGTTCCTGCGGATGCATAAAGGCCGGATTGGTCGTGCCCTTGGTTTTCAGTAGACTGAGTTCCGGCCCGGTAGAATTATAGGTGTTCTTCATGCGACGGCTAATGAGTAGCAGCGGAAAATTTTTGTCCCCGGCGGACTTAAGGTCAGCGTAGGCTGACGCCAGTTCTTTATCCAGACCCGGCGGATACAACTGCAGGCGCTCGCGGGTTTCCGGGTCTGCTGGGTCGAGGATTACATCGGGCACATCGAAAACCTTACCGCCCTCGGTGTTATAAATATCCTCAATCGGTACGCGGGAACCAGTGGTTATGTTGGCCAGGAGGTCGAGCTTACTGGGCTTGTTCTGCATGTCGATAGGTCCGCCGGCCATGCTCAGTTCAAGCCCCATGCGTTTACCCATGGCCCAGAAAAACTCCCACTCTTCGATTTTTTCGTTGTCTGCTTCTACCACCGTTTTGGTGTAATGGCTGTAGGGTTTGTCGTGCCATATATCGGTGAGCAGGGTGACGTCTTCGCGCTCCAGACACAGCTTGGGAGCCAGCACATAATCTGCCATTTGCGCGGTGGCAGCCATTTTAAGATCGATACACACCAGCAGGTCGAGCCCTGCCAGTGCCCTGTGGGCTTTTTCCTGGTCGGGCCAGGCAAGCAGTGGATTGCCACCGACACAGATTAGCGCCTTGATCTGGCCCTCACCCTCAATCAGCATCTCATCGCTGATGACAGCAGTCGGCATTTCTTTGAGCGGGCCGTAAGGGGACAACACCACTGTTTCGCAGATATCGTCCGAGACACGACTCTTCACTCCTTCAGTGAGCCACTGTGGTTGTGGTCCGGTCGCCTGTGCGGCGCGCGGCACCGTTGGTGTGAGTACGCCCGGGTTGGGTAGCCTTTCACCTGCACGGTAATGACGACCACAGATGGCATTCAGGGCCTGCACCAGGTGTTGTAACAAATTGGGATGCGGACCCATTTCCGGTCCGGTGCCGGTCACTGCTGTGCCGCGCGGGCCAACTGCAAACATGCGCGCGGCCTCGGCGATTTCGCTTGCTGGAACGCCTGCGGCGTCGGCGACTGCATCGGGCGTAAAGCGCAGGGTCAGTTCGGTGAGCTGCTCCAGGCCGTCGATATGTTCCGCGCAAAAGTCTTTGTCGTGCAAATCTTCAGCGAGTATGACGTTAACTATCGCAGCGACAACGGCGGCATCCTGCCCGGGTCGCACTTGTAAGTGCAGGTCAGAGCGGCTCGCTACTTCAGTGACACGTGGGTCTATGCAAATTACCTTCATGCCGCGTTTCTTGCCTTCACGCAGCGCACTGTGTGGACTGAAAGAAGGGATGCCTCCGGGAATAGAAAAGTGTGAGACCAGTGTGTTATTGCCAATGATTAAGGCAACATTGGAATCGCTCCACATGTGGCTGCCGCCATTCCACCAACCCATGCGCGTGGGACCGATTGCCACCTTGGCAGGTTGGTCTATGGTGACGCTGGTGTAATAGGAGGGTGAGTCAATTGCACTGTGAAAAGCCCTGGCAACATCGTGCGCAGCAGAATTCTGGTAGGAGTAGGTGCCGTTGTAACTGGCAATGCTGCGCGGACCATATTTATCGAGAATAGCTTGCAGCTGCACAGCGATTTCGTCCATCGCCTGTTCTGTACGAATAGCGTCAAAGGAGCCATCCGCTTGTTTTTTCTGCGATTGCTGCAGGCGCGTTGGATGGTCGATCTGTTCAATCAACTGGCGCCCTTTGATGCAGGTATAGCCGCCGTAAACTTCGTTACTGGTATCCGGCACCAGTTCAATTAAACGGTTGTTCTCGACGGTTGCTTCCATCGGGCAGTAAACGTGACAAAAGCGACAATAGGTTTTTACAGTTTTACGCGTCATACCGTTACGATCCTCCAGGCGGTGCCCGGTCGATGAGTCGTGGTTCTATTGTGTGAAAAAATCTGCCCGAGGTTTCCCCTCGGGATCATAAACCGGTTCTTCCAATGCCACTTTGAATTTCGACACCTCGGTGTCCGTGACACCGTACTTGCCCAGGGTGGCCAGCATGTTTTGGTAGTATGAACCTGCCAGATGGGCCGCAAGGTCTTCTACGGACGCCCAGTTCTCGTAAACGTAAACGCGAGTAGCGGAAGTGGGGTCTGCTGACCAGACATAGTGCATACAGCCTGTCTGCGTGCGAGTCTCGGCAACCAGATCGGCAGTTTCAGCCAGAGCTTTTTCACGCTCTCCGGCGGGAAGATGAAGGGTGCCAGCGATAAGTACAGTCATGGTGGAATCCTGAGTAGAAGAGGCGTGATGTCGTTATCGGGAAGACCCGAAACAGTAGCAGAGTAGGGGGGGTAAAACAATCAGGGTTGACTGATTTTTTAATAAACGTTATGTTGCGCGCATGACAACTCTGACAAATCGCCAGTATTTTCTGGCGTCACGCCCCTCGGGGGAACCCACTGCCAGCAATGTACCTGTGCGAGATGTGCCCGTGCCCGAGCCAGCCGCGGGCGAAGTGGTGCTGCGTAATCTCTATATATCCCTGGATCCTGCGATTCGCGGTTGGATGGGAGATGACCCTAACTATATAGAACCTATAGCCATTGATGATGCAGTCCGCAGTTCTGTCATTGGCCGTGTGGTAAAGAGCAATGACCCCGACTATGTGGTGGGTGATGTTGCTATGACCATGGGGGCCTGGGAGCGGTATACCACAGTGCAGGGGGTGACGCTTAATAAGCTGGATGAGAGTGTTGGTATTCCGTTGAGTGCATTCCTTGGCGCATTGGGTCCGACCGGACTCACGGCGTATTTTGGATTGCTGGAAGTGGGTAAACCCCGGTCAGGAGAGACCGTGTTGGTGAGCGCAGCGGCGGGGGCGGTGGGCTCGGTAGTGGGACAGATTGCAAAAATGCAGGGCTGCCGTGTAGTGGGTATGGCAGGCACCGATGACAAGTGCAGCTGGCTAAAAGATGAGCTGGGGTTTGACGCTGTTATTAATTACAAAACCTGTGGTGATTACGGCAGTGCTATTCGCGCGGCGTGCCCCGATGGTGTTGACGTCTATTTCGACAATGTCGGCGGCGAGATTCTGGACGCTACTCTGCTATGTTTGAATAAATTTGCACGGGTTGCCGTTTGCGGCTGGATATCAACCTATAACATTGCCGATGCGCCCGGTCCGCGCAACTTGTGGCAATTGGTTGCCGAGAGCGTGACTATTCAGGGCTTCACTGTGCTGGACTATCTTGAGCGCTTTCCGGAGGGCATTGGCCAACTGGTGGAGTGGATGATGGCTGGGAAGCTCAAGCACCGTGAAGAAATTGTCGACGGGCTGGACAATGTGCTGCCCACTTTCCTGCGGCTGTTTGACGGCACCAATCAGGGGAAACTGGTGATTCGACTGCCTGAGGACGGCACTGCCGCCTGAGGACACAGTCAGTGCAGGTCAAACCATCCGTGGGTGTTCGCTCACGGTTCCTCCCTCTACCGGGAATTGTCCACCCGTGCAAAAAGTGGCTTCATCCGATGCCAGAAACAATGCCATGGCAGCCACTTCCTCCACCGTGCCGAGTCGTCCCATGGGTGACATGCGGTTAAGTGCGGCTTCCAGTGAGGGCGTTTCTCCCAGCGCCGTTTTCAGAATGTTGGTGAGGGTGGCGCCCGGGTGAATGGAGTTGACCCGGATATTAAGCCTCTCGGTCGCGCAGAACACGGCCACGGACTTAGTCAAGCCGACAACGCCGGCCTTGGAAGTTGTGTAGGCTACATCAGAGGGAATGGCTAGATAAGAAGTAGAAGACGCAGTGTTTACGATTGCGCCGCCGTTGCCGCTAGAATTCTCGCGCATCAGGGTGATACCCGTTTGACAGCCCAGCATCATGCCAGTCAGGTTTACGGACATCAGCCGATTCCAGGTGGCCACATCCACGTCTGCGATGGACTGATTGCTGACGATACCCGCATTGTTGAGCAGGGCATCTAGTTGTCCATAATCCTGGCGTATGGTGTCCTCAAGAGACTGCCAGCTGGTTTCACTGCTGACATCGTGTTCCTGAAAGAGGGCACCGCACCGCGCACTTACCCGCCGACCATTTTTAGTGTCCACGTCGGCCAGTACAACGCGCGCGCCTTCCGCGCAAAAACGTTGCACCATTCCCTCTCCAATGCCCGACGCGCCTCCGGTGATAATGACCACTTTGTTCAGCATTCTGTCACTCATGCGTCGATCTCCATTATCTGCATGGCCAGTCGTCAGCCGTGCAATTTGAATCAGTGGCCGCAGAAAGAGGTTGCCCTAAGAGCAGATCAGGGGGGTGTGTACGTGCCGCTAAGGTCGGCAGGACCGTTATAAATAAAGCTGTAGTCGCGCGACTGAAAAAGCCACTGGCCATCTTTGCGTGTGTAAGTATCCGTATACCGACTCAGCACGGTGCTGGCAGCGCCTTCAGGATCGCGCGTGTATTCCGTCAGATACCAGTGGCCACTGGCAGTATCACCGTCTACCTGGAACAGGCAGGTACTGGGTAGCATGAGGGCGAACTCAAAGCTGCTCATCATTTGCTTCCAAAGGGCGAGAATGTTGTCTTTACCGCTCACCGGGTTGCCCAGCAGGTTCCAGACGGCATCCTGGGCCCAGGTGGCAATCCAGGCATCCGCATCTACGCGGTTTACCGCATCAGAGTAGCGAGCCATAAGGTTTCGCAGCGCTAGTTCGTCTTCCAGTGAATTCATCATGTTGGTCCTGTTATTTGATTGAGCTGTTACTGTAGCGTCACCGACCAATAAAAGAAACAGACGAGACTGTTTTTTAATCTACCTAGCTGTTACTATCTGTCTCCCTAATCTAGTGCTATTGATGAACTGATAATACACCCGAGGTGAACCTATGGATTTGAGTGCCTACCCCTATCTTCAGGGCAATTACGCGCCGGTCGCAGATGAGAGCGATTTTAGCGAGGGTCAACTGACAATAGAAGGAAAAATACCCCAGAAACTGCAAGGTGCATTCATGCGCGATGGGGCAAATGTAGCGTATCAGCCGAATCACTATGTCTATCCGCTGGACGGGGACGGAATGGTGCATGCAGTCTATTTCAAGGATGGACATGTACAGTACAAAAACCGCTGGGTTGAGACCAACCACCTGAAGACGGAACGACAATTCGATCGCGCTATCTATGGTAGCGTCGGCAAACTTCTGCCGGTGCCACAGGAGGTTATCGATGGCGGTGGTGAGCCTAGCCCTATCCGCAATACCGCAAACACCAACATCATTTATCACGGCGAAAAACTTTTCGCGATGTGGGAGGGCGGCTTTCCTCATTTGCTCAACAATGACCTGTCCACTGTGGGTTTATATGATTACGATGGCGCACTCCAGGCTGGCGATGCACTGACGGCGCATCCCAAGGTATGCCCGGACACGGGTCAGCTAGTGTCGTGTACCCAGCGCTGGGATAATGGTAACTACTGTGTGCAGGTCTTCGATGCAAAGGGTAAGCATCTGAAGGCAATCCCCATCGAGTTTGACCGCAAGGGTATCATTCACGATCTGCAGATTACGAAAAACTACGTCATCATTTTTTATGCCCCCGCATTTCACAGTCTGGAAAAAGCCATGAAAGGCGAAGACCCCTTTTTGTGGGAGCCGGAGCTTGGGACCAAGATTATCGCGATACCTCGCGATGGCAGTGGCAAGAATATCGTATTTGAAACCGACCCCTTCTTTAGCTGGCATTTCTGTAATGGGTTTGAGCAGGGTGGAAAGATCATCATTGACTACATATGGATCAGCTCGATTCCCTTCAGCACGGCACAGGGCAGCGGAGTGGAGAAACAGCCGCGGCGCATGTATCGGATGAGCCTGGATATAGGGACCAAGAAAGTCACTAACGAACAGTTCTCAGATATTTTCTGCGAATTCTCCAGAGTCGACGAACGCAGAATGGGTAAGGACTATCGCTATGGATTTGCCGCTTCATCCAATCGGGATTGGGGGGATGCGCACGGTTACAACTGCACCGGTCGCTACGATTTCCAGACCGGGGAAACCAAGCTCTGGGAGTTTGGAGCTGACGCCAACGCCGGTGAACCGGTGTATGTCGCTAATCCGGACAGCGAGCGCGAGGAGGACGGCTGGGTAATGTGCTTCGTATACACACCGGACGAAGGCGCTTTCCTGTCGGTGCTGTGTGCAGGCGATTTCGACAATGGCCCCGTTGCCAAAGTGAAAATTCCAACGCGTGTGCCCAATGGCTTTCACGCCAACTGGATGCAGGGCCTTACACTAAGCTGAGTGGGTAACTAACTGGAACGTGTGGCATGACCAGTCGACCTGATATAGATTTAAATCTCTCGCCCTATTTGCAGGGGAACTATGCCCCTGTGCTCGAGGAAAACACCTTCGATGAGGGCGAGGGCGGCTTGCGCGTCGAGGGTGAAATCCCGGCGAATCTGATCGGCGCTTTTATGCGTAATGGCCCGAATATCGCCTGGCAGCCCGACCACTATGTATATCCGGCCGATGGCGATGGCATGGTGCACGCGTTATACGTCAAGGATGGCCGCGCCCACTACCGCAACCGCTGGGTGCGTACAGCGGGTTTTGAGGTTGAAGAAAAACTTGGTCGTTCCTGCTATGGCAGCGTGGGCAAAATCCGCATGCCTGATGAGGAAACACTCGCCGCTGGCGGACCGCCCGGTCCGCTTAAGAACCTGGCCAACACCAATATTGTTTATCATGGCGACAAACTCATGGCGCTTTGGGAGGTGGGCAACGCCTACGAGCTTAATGCAGACCTGAGTACCGTGGGCGAATGGGATTATGCCGGTGTGCTAAAGCCGGGTGATGGCTTGACCGCGCACCCAAAAATCTGCGGTCGCACCGGCGAGTTGGTAACCTGTACTCAGCGCTGGGAAGCCCCTTTCTATACGCTGCGCATCATGGACAAAAAGGGCAAACAGGTAATGTCCAGGGTGGTGGATATGCCCGATCGCGCCGTGATGCACGATATGCAGATCTGCGGCGATTATGTGGTTATCTTCTATCCGCCGGCGTTTACTAATTTGGATGCCGGGCTTACGGGTGGCAATCCATTTGTTTGGCACGGCGAACGACCCACCCGTATCTGCGCCATACCCAGAGACGGTGGTGAGCCCATCTGGTTTGAAAGATCGACATTTTTCAGTTGGCACTTCACCAACGGTTTTCAAAGCGGTGACAAACTCTACGTAGACTACGTGTGGATGGCCAGCGTGCCGTTTGCGCAAGACCCTAACAGTGGTCTGGAGCGCCAGACCCGCAATATGCACCGTATGACTCTAGACCTTAAAACAGGCGAGGTCAGCGACGAAAAGCTGGGCCCCACCTATTGCGAATTTGGTCGCGCCGATGACCGCCTGTGCGGCCAGCGTTACCGGTACGGTTTTGCCGCAGCCTCAGATACTGCAGACTGGGATGGCCCCAACCATGGGTACAACGGTGTGATTCGCTATGACATGGACAGTGGTGATTCACGTTTCTGGGACTACGGAGCAGGGGCGAGCGCAGGCGAGCCTGTGCATGTGCCTGACCCAAGCAGTGCGAACGAAGAAGACGGTTACTTAATGAGCTATGTCACCCATCCTGAGGAAGGTGCCTTTCTTTCTATCCTCAGTGCCGCTGACATCGAGCGCGGGCCGCTGGCCCGGGTATTCATCCCCACCCGTGTACCGAATGGTTTTCACGCCAACTGGATGCCCGGCCTGACGTTGTAGCCACCGCTCGACACTAAAAATTGGAAAGAGCAATAACCAATGAAAAAATATCAATACGCGCAGCATGTATCAGGAGTGGTAAATGTCACTGAATAAAGAACAATTTCTGCAGGCGTATCGCACCATGCGTACGATTCGCGATTTCGAATACCGAGTGAGCGATGAGTTCGGCAAGGGCAACATCCCTGGATTCTTGCATTTGTACGCTGGACAGGAAGCGATTGCCACTGGCATGTGTATGAACCTCGACGATGATGACTACATCGTTAGTACCCACCGTGGCCACGGACACTGCATCGCCAAGGGTGGTGATGTGGGCGGCATGATGAAAGAGATCATGGCGAAGCAGGGTGGCAGTTGCGCTGGAAAGGGCGGTTCAATGCACATCGCTGCGGTTGAAAAAGGCATGTTGGGCGCGAACGCCATTGTTGGGGGCGGTCCGCCTCTCATTGTCGGCGCGGCCCTGTCCGCAAAAACACTGGGCACAGACCGGGTCGGTGTTTCCTTTACTGGCGACGGTGGCTCCAACCAGGGTACGACGTTTGAGGCGATGAACCTGGCGGTTGTATTGAAGTTGCCCGCTATATTTATGTTCGAAAATAATGGCTACGGAGAAGGAACTGCAGCGGGCTATGCGGTTGGTTCCAAGGATATTGCCAGCCGCGCAGCCGGGTTTGGTATGCCTGCCCTAAAGGTCGATGGCGCAGACATATTTGCGACGTATGAAACCTGCAAAAAGGCGGTCAAGCACTGCCGCAGTGGTAAGGGGCCCATTGCAATTGAGGCGAGCATCACGCGCTTTCGCGGTCACTTCGAAGGTGATGCCCAGGCCTACCGTGGTAAAAACGAGGTCAAGCGACTGATGAAGGAGCTCGATTGTCTGAAGATTGCCGCTGACAATGCGATCAAAAAGAAGCTGGTGACGAAGGCGGCGCTGACCAAGATTGACAAAGAGATAGGCGTATATATCAATGAGGCCGCCGAGGCTGCGCTGGCAGCACCGAGTCCTGATGTGTCAGAGTTGTTGACTGATGTCTACAGCTCTGCGTACTAAGGAACGATCCTGAAAAATAGCACGCCCCCAGCGGCAAGAGCACGCAGAGAGAATTCGGAGTAGAAAAGCAATGCCAATAAAGACCTACAGACAGGCTATTAACGAAGCTATGGCGCAGGAGATGCGGCTGAACGACAAAGTCATCATCATCGGTGAAGATGTTGCTGGCGGAGCCGGTTGCGACGGGGAGCGCGATGCCTACGGCGGTGTTATGGGTGTCACCAAAGGACTGTTTCCGGAGTTTGGCGAGAGCCGGGTAATCGATACTCCCATCACTGAATCCGCCATTATGGGCGCAGCCGCCGGTGCCGCACAGACCGGGTTGCGACCCGTCGCAGAACTTATGTTTATGGACTTTTTAGGCGTCTGCTTCGACCAGATCTATAACCAGGCAGCAAAATTTCGCTATATGTTCGGCGGCAAGGTCGAGTGCCCTATGGTCGTGCGCACTATGGCCGGCGCGGGCCTGCGCGGCGGGGCACAGCACTCTCAGAACTTGACGCAGATGGTGACTATGGTGCCAGGCCTGAAGGTAGTCTGCCCCACCAACGCTTACGATGCCAAGGGATTATTGATTACTGCAATTCGTGACAATGACTGTGTCATTTTCGTAGAAGACAAATTCCTCTATGAAACCAGTTGCGAAGTGCCCGATGAGGTTTACACCATTCCTTTTGGTGAGGCGAGTTTTCTGCGCGAAGGAAGCGATGTCACTATCGTGGGTATTTCCAACACTGTGAATAAAGCAGTAGCAGTCGCCGATCGACTCGCAGAGGAAGGTATCAGTTGTGATGTGATTGATCCGCGCACCACCTCGCCGCTGGACGAAGAAGCGATTATCGAAAGTGTCGAAACAACCGGACGATTAGTGGTCGTTGACGAGATGACACCACGGTGCGGGGTTGCAGCTGATATCTCCAGTATCGTTGCTGAAAAAGCCTTCGGTGCGCTGCGTGCACCGATAAGGAAAGTCACAGCGGCGCATTCACCCATCCCTTTTGCACCGGCATTGGAAGATGCCTGGATGCCGCAGGAAAGCGATATTGAAGCAGCCGTCCGTGAAGTACTGGGGTATACGCGATGAGTACACTGCATGCCCTTACGGTACCCAAGTGGGGAATGTCCATGGAAGAGGGCGAGATCACTGAGTGGCGTGTGTCAGTCGGTGATAAACTTGCCGTGGGCGACGAGCTGGTAGATATCGAAACCTCCAAAATCATCAACGCCGCAGAAAGTCCGTTCGCGGGAACATTGGTACGTGTTGTAGGTGAGGCGGGTCAAACGCTTAAGGTAGGTAGTTTACTGGGTGTCATTGCCCAGGGCGACGCCACTGATGCCGAGATCAACGAATTCATTGCAGCTTTTGTACCGGATGCCAGCAGCGCTTCACTCGCTCAGGCTTCGGATGCGAAAGCGCCTGTTGCGGCTACCGCCGAGGCTGCACCCGCTGCTGTGGGCACGCCCGCCGTTAGTGCCGCGCCCGCAGCGACCGGTGCGATTTCGCAGGGTCCAGATGATACTGACGTTAATGCCTCAGCAGTCGCGCGGCGAATAGCTAAGGCGCACAACATCAATTTGCATAATGTGCCGGCAACGGGTCGTAACGGACGCGTCTCCAAGCACGATGTAGAGCAAGCGGGCGGCATTCGTATTGTGGCCCAGGCGGCAGCTAGTGTCGCTGCCGATGTAACCAACGAACCCCAGCGTTCCACGGCAGATGATTCGCATATTCCTTCCACTCCGGTAGCAAGGCGTATGGCTCGCACGTTGAACATAAACCTCAACGATGTCACACCAACCGGAAAACGCGGTCGTGTGAGTAAAGAGGATATAGAGCGATCTGCAGTGAGCGCTACGGGAGTCGCATTTTACCGCGAGCAAAAGTTGAGTGGCATGCGTAAAACCATTGCCGCGAGATTGTCTGAATCAAAGCAAACCATTCCGCATTACCGTGTGAGTGTGGATATCGAGATAGACAGTCTGCTCCAACAGCGTGCTTACATGAACAAAAAACTGGGACATAAAATTTCGGTAAATGATTTTGTTATCAAGGCTTGTGCCAGCGCGTTGGCGCAAGTGCCTGAAGTCAATGTGCAGTACACCGGTGAATGTATTCGCCAGTTCGATCAGGCTGACATCTCTATGGCGGTAGCGGTGAAAGGTGGGTTAATTACACCGGTCATTCGTAATGCCGGCGCCAAAGGGCTGCCTCAAATTGCCGCCGAGTCCAGCGATCTTGCGCGTCGTGCGCAGGCGGGTTCACTGTCCGTCGAAGAGTTTGAAGGTGGGACTTTCAGTATTTCAAATCTTGGGATGTACGGCGTAGATCAGTTTGATGCCATTATCAATCTGCCGCAGGCAGCGATTCTGGCGGTAGCAGCAGGCGTCAAGAAGCCGATAGTACGCGGTGACAGTATTGCTGCGGCAACGGTAATGCGTGTGTCTTTGTCTGCGGATCATCGGGCCATTGACGGAGCGGTGTCGGCGCAATTCTTGCAAGCACTGAAAGGTTTTCTGGAAAATCCGGCGTCTATGTTGCTGTAACACGGTACACAGGGTGCCAATCACAGAATTGGGAATCGAGATAAAAATATATGAGCAATCAAGTCCCCATCGCCGAAGGGCTGTTTACCTGGCCGGCGGCTAAACCTGCATTGCTGGGCAGTCGTTGTAACCAGTGCAGGATAGTGGCATTTCCCGTGGCCAGTTCCTGTATGGCTTGCTCCGGGCAGGATGTGACAGCGGAAGAATTACCCGGGCGCGGCACTTTGTGGACTTGGACGGTTCAGCAATTTATGCCCAAGACGCCCTATAACACCAATGAGACAGCGGAAACCTTCACCCCTTACGGCGTCGGCTATGTTGAGCTTCCCGGGGGTGTGCGGATCGAGGGGCGTTTAACCGAGAACGATCCACAGAAGCTGCGGATCGGTATGGATATGGACGTTGTCTTTGCGCCGTTGCGCACGGAAGACAGTGGCGAGGAAGTGATCAGCTTTTTTTTCAAGCCGGTTGAGTAAAGTCACTCACCCCAATTGAA
Source organism: Haliea sp. (assembly GCA_002862985.1). Lineage (GTDB taxonomy): Bacteria > Pseudomonadota > Gammaproteobacteria > Pseudomonadales > Halieaceae > Marimicrobium. Next base: position 6,500 of record PKCY01000156.1, on the reverse strand, counting down.
CGGGCAGTAATGCCTCAGCGAGAGATACATTCATGGATGTAGCAATAGTCGGTATTGGTATTCACCCCTTTGGTCGCACGCCCGCTCGGAGCGGCCTGCAGCAGGGCGCCTACGCAGCGCGGCTGGCGTTGCAGGATGCCAGTATCCAATGGAGCGATATACAGTTTGCCTTTGGTGGCAGTGCGAGTGCCGGTAGCGCCGATGCGTTGGTTAACGAATTAGGGTTAACAGGTATCCCATTTATCAATGTTGCCAATGGTTGTGCTACCGGTGGTAGCTCATTGATATCCGCATTTAATGCCATCAAGTCAGGTGAATACGACATTGGTATGGTCTCAGGTTTTGACAAGCATGAGCGTGGCGCTTTCAATGCCGACCCAAAGGAGTTGGGTATCGGGCAGTGGTACGGTGAAGTGGGCATGATGATGACCACACAGTTTTTTGCGATGAAAATTCAAAAGTACATGCACGATTACGGTATCAGCACAGATACCCTCGCCAAGGTGTCGGAAAAGGCCTTCATCAACGGCTCTAAAAATCCCAATGCCTGGCGCCGGGAGCCCATCACCGTAGATGAGATCACAAATTCGATGATGGTGAACAATCCGTTGACCAAGTTCATGTTCTGTTCGCCTTCTGAGGGTGGTGTTGCACTGGTCTTGTGTCGTGCTGATCACGCTGGAAAGTATACTAAAACTCCGATTTATCTGAAGGCCGCTACGATGAAGTCGCGTCGCTTTGGCTCCTTTGAAGTGTTCGCGCCAAGTCAGGCACTTGAGCAGGTGGATGGTCCCACAGTTGATGCATCAAAAGCGGCCTTTGAAATGGCGGGTGTAGCACCTGAAGATATGAGCGTCATGCAATTGCAGGACACCGAGGCGGGCGCTGAGATCATGCACATGGCTGAGAACGGTTTCTGCGAGCACGGCGAACAGGAAGCCCTGATACAGTCTGGTGCCACCCATATCAACGGCAGCCTGCCGATTAACACCGACGGTGGATGTTTGGCGAACGGTGAGCCCATTGGTGCATCCGGTTTGCGGCAGGTTTATGAAAATGCATTACAGTTGCGCGGACAAGCCGGCGACCACCAGGTTCCAGGTGATCCAAAGCTGGCGTATACCCATGTTTATGGCGCACCTGGAATCAGCGCCGTGACCATCTTGCAGAAATAATGGGAGAAACACGATGAACCATCCAAAAGCACTTACCAAAGATCAGATTGCGGAGCGTTCCCGTGGCGAGTCTTATCAACAGATGCTCGACAAGGAGTCCAATCCTGTACCGGATTCTCTGCGCGAGAGTACAGATACCTACCTCGGTTCAGACAACCTTTCAGTGGATCGCTATTTTAGCCCGGAGTTTCAAAAGCTCGAGGAAGATAAGCTGTGGAACCGTACTTGGCTGGCCGCGTGCCGTGAGTCGGAACTGACACAAGCTGGAAGTTATTTTGTTTATGATATCTCCAAATACTCTATTGTTTTAACGCGCACGGAGGCCGGAGAAATAAAAGCTTATTACAACGCCTGCCTGCACCGTGGTCGGCAATTACGCAAAGATTGTGGTACCGCGCGCGAATTCAAATGCCCTTTCCATGGCTTTCGCTGGAGCCTGGATGGCGATTTCCTTGGCGCACCCTGCGAGTGGGACTTTCCGCACATAGAGAAGGAAACGTTTACGCTGCCGCAGGTGAAGGTAGATACCTGGGGTGGCTGGGTGTTCATCAATATGGATCTGGAAGCGCAATCGCTTGCGAGCTATCTCGGCATCCTACCGGAACACTTCGATCGCTGGAAGCCGGAGAATACTTTCAAGGCAATGCATATCGAGAAAGTGATTGAATGCAACTGGAAGGTAGCGTGGGAAGCGTTCATTGAGTCATACCACACCGTACAGACGCACCCACAAATTCTTCCTTACCTGGGTGATTCCAACTCCCAGTACGATTGTTGGGGCGACAATATTAGCCGCACGATTTCCCCCATGGGCGTGGTGAGTCCGCACCTGGATAACATTCGGCCAGACCAGACAGTGAATGACTGGCTGGAACACGGCGCCTGGCTGACTGACCAGGCCAAGGTGGAAGTGCCAGAAGGTATGAGCGCCCGACAGTGGTTGGCGGAGTACTACTTCAAGCACTACTCAGAGCAGTACCAGACAGATCTTGGTAGCTTTTGCACGCAGAGCGAGATCATGGACTCGATTCTCTACTCAGTGTTTCCCAATTTCGCGCCCTGGGCGGGATTTCATCCGAACCTGACATACCGCATGAAGCCCTACGGGAACGACCCACAGATGTGCACCATGGAAATTATTGTGCTGATGCGCTTTCCTGAGGGTACTGAGCGCCCGGCAGATTGTGGTGTTCAGAAACTTGGTAAGGATCAGCTGTTCTCGGAAGCCGAAGGTCTCGAAGGTGGCCTGGGTCGCGTATTCGATCAGGACTTCAGCAACTTGAAGATGGTGCAAAAAGGTATGCACAACTTGCAATCGGGAGAGGTCGTGCTGGCGAACTATCAGGAAATTCGCATACGCCACTTCAACCAGACGCTGGATAAGTACCTCAACGCCTGATCCTACGGACGAGTCACACTTTATGAATGACCTACTAAAGCCATTTTCTCTTGAGGGCAGGGTTGCTCTCGTGACCGGCGCCTCCAGCGGGTTTGGTCGGCATTTTGCAGCACTGCTTTCACGCGCAGGTGCGAAAGTAGTGGTGGCTGCAAGACGCACCGATCTTGTCCAGAAGGAAGCGAACAAGATCAATGCCAGTGGTGGTCAGGCGATGGCCGTCACCATGGATGTTACCAGCAGTAGCAGTATTGCAGCAGCTTTGGATGAAGTAGAACAAAAATTTGGTGTGGTTACGGTGGTGATTAACAACGCTGGCATCACGATTCCCAAATTGTTACTTGACCTAAGTGATGATGATTGGAACAACGTGATTGATACTAATCTTAACGGCGTGGCGTTCGTGGCGCGCGAGACCGGCCGGCGTATGATTGCAGCTGGAACGGGTGGCAGCATTGTTAATATCGCCTCCATTTTAGCGGAGCGGGTGCAGAAAGCGCTGACCAGTTACGCTGCCTCAAAGGCGGCCGTTGTGCAGTTCACTAAAACAGCAGCACTGGAATTCGCGCAACATAATATTCGTGTCAACGCGCTTTGCCCCGGTTATTTTCAGACTGAGTTAAATGGCGAGTGGTTTAAGACGCGGGAGGGGCAGGCTTTGATAAAGCGTATTCCCCAGCGTCGCACCGGTACGCTAGAAGAGTTGAATGGCCCGCTCCTGCTGCTGGCCTCAGATGCGGGCTCACTGATGACGGGGTCGGCGGTTATCGTCGATGGTGGTCATGTTCTGTCTGATCTGTAGCCGTTTATTGGACAAGCGCCTACTCACTAACGAATGACTGGAAGGTACAGTGTAATGACAGGATATGGCCGTAGCGCCACCGCAGAGCAGGTCAGTGAAGGAATCGACCTGACCGGTAAGCATGCTCTGGTGACAGGCGCCAATACTGGTATCGGAAAGGAAACTGCGCGCGTTCTCGCACTGCGCGGTGCACACGTCACCATGGCCTGCCGCAACCAGGAGAAAGCGGAACAGGCAAGGCGTCAGATAGTGGATACCTCCTACGGCCGTATTCTTATTGGACAGCTGGATCTACTGGAGCTAGATCTCAATGCGTTGGCGAGCGTGCGCAAATCCGCAGAGAGTTTCAATGGCCGTGGGGTCTCGCTTGATTTGTTAATCAATAATGCCGGCATCATGATACCGATGGAGCGACGCACAGAAGACGATTTTGAGGCTCACCTGGGGGTTAATCATCTCGCCCATTTTCTGTTTACCAATTTAATCATGGAATCACTGACAAAGTCTGGCGGTTGCCGAGTTGTGTGCGTGGCGTCTTCTGCTATGGGTATGGCGACGCTCACGCCCGCGCTCGAGGATCTCAACTGGAAGCGGCGTAAGCACAGTGGTTTTCGTTCCTACGGCGATTCCAAGCTGATGAATCTTATGTTTGCCAGGGAGTTAAACAGGCGCGAGGGTAAAAATGGGGTCGTCGCCAATGCTCTTCATCCGGGCGTTATCGCCACCGAGCTTGCCAGAGATCAATCCCTGCCTTTTATGGCCATGGGTATCTTTATGCTGCCATTTATGAAATCGGTTCCCCGCGGAGCTGCCACCAGCATTTATGCCGCGACTAATCCTGCTTATGCTTCACGGGGTGGACTATTTTTCAGCGACTGCCGCGAAAAAAAGCCTGCGCACAAGCTGGCTTTAAATGACCAGGCTTGTTCCGATCTCTGGCAACGCAGCTGTGAGTTGACCGGTCTACCAATGTGAAATTTCAGCGCAACTAGACTTCGCGCTGCAACAGCGACAGAGCGTACACAACATGGAAACGAGTAATTTTATATGACGACCTTAGCAGGAAAAACAGCAGTTATTGTCGGGGCTTCCGGCACCGCTAATTTTGGTACGGCGATAGGGCGATGTTTGGCAGCTCATGGTGCCAATGTCGTTGTTGCCGCGCGGCGAAAAGAACCACTGGAGGCGCTTGCGGTTGAGCTGGGTGGCACAGCGGTAGCGTGTGATGTGACTCGCGAGGGCGATGTCGAAAATCTCTTTGGGACTGCTACAGACGTTTATGGAAAAGTGGATATTGCTGTGTATTCCGCAGGTATGCACTTTGCAGGCGCGATTGCGGAGTTAAAAGCAGACGATATCCGCCCAACGCTGGAAGTGAGTGTTATCGGTGCCTTACTCTTTTTTCGTTATGCGGCGGCGGCGATGACTGAGGGTGGCTCCGTAATCACTATTTCGTCACTTACTGCACGTATTCCTGGCCCGGGGCTGGCGGTCTATTCCGCTGCGCGCGCGGGTATCGATTACGCGATAAAAGTGGCAGCTGTGGAGTATGCCGAGCGCAAAGTACGATTTAACTCGATCGCTGCGGGATTAATTCAGACAGATATGACCGATGCTTTTTTTACCATGCCACAAGTCATTGATGCCCATCTGGATGCAACTCCCTCCGGTCGTATGGGCACGCTTGATGATATGGCGGAAGCGGCGTTATTTTTGGCCGATAACGAGCGCTCGGGTTATATCAATGGACAGGTGCTGGATTTGGCCGGTGGACAGCAAAACGGACGTCTTCCACGCTTTTAATGGGCTGACAAACCAAACTACGATAAGAGGATTATCCGATGAGCGACAGTGCAATGCAGGGCTATGAAGATGTAACGCTGTATCAACTTAGCGATGAGCGTGAGCAGGAGCTGGTTGAGAAACAGATTGAATGTAATTTCATCTGGACCAACAAGGACGGCCATGGCCTGGGGGTGATTATGAACTACGTTGCCCGCGATGGCTCTATATGGCTAACCGCGACCAGTCAGCGGGCGCGCATAAAAGCACTGCGCCGTGATCCTCGAGCCTCGGTGGTCATTTCCAGTATGGGTACGGATATGGGTCCGGGTAAAACTATTACTTACAAGGGCCGGGTTACCCTGCATGAAGATCAGGCGACCAAGGACTGGTTTTATCCGGCCATGGGAGAAATTATTAGTCCCTATCCTGCGCCCACGGTAGAGGCGGCAATCAAGCACCTGGATACTCCCTTGCGTGTAATACTGGAGTTGATACCCGAGAAAGTTATCAAGTTTGACGGGGACGCCATTTCCCAGACATCCTACGATGGAAAGATACCGGGTCACGAAAAGTGAAGTCTATCCTCGTGGCCCCGCAGAATTTGTAAGCCCGAGGCGAGGAGTTCTATAACGTGACGATTCGCCGTATAGCGTTTTACGCTGTGATCGCTCTTTTAGTTTCAAGCGGCGTTTGGATACGATTGGCCACGACCGGTTTTTGGGGGCAGCGGCAAGGCAGCGGGCAAATAACCCCAGTGCCTCGTGATGGCCTGGCTATCTCCGAGAAGCAGCGCAGACAGGCGGATGCGAAACGCGGTTTATTCGCAAAAGGTCCGGTTGAGCGGTCCGAAAAAAAAATCCTGTTTGGTGATCTCCACGTTCACACCACGTATTCTTTTGATGCCTATAATACCAGTCTGCCTATGTATCAGGGCGAAGGCTCTCATCCTCCGGGAGACGCCTGTGATTTCGCCCGCCATTGCTCCGGCCTGGATTTCTGGTCAATCAATGACCACGCCGAAGGCTTAACCCAAACTCAATGGTCGCAGACGCGAGAGATGGTGCGCCAATGTAACGCGGTGGCGGGTGATCCGGCCAACCCAGACATGGTGACATTTTTGGGCTGGGAGTGGACCCAGATAGGCGATACGCCCCAAGATCACTACGGGCATAAAAATATTATACTGCGTGACACTGCTGAAGGAGATGTGCCCATTCGCCCCATTTCCTCGCGTGAGCAATTGTTTCCCGGTGGTACAGATCCCTATGGGCTGATGATGCGACTGCTGCTGATTGCCGGTGCGACGGACAGCGATTCACGACAACGTTACTTTGACTTTGTC
>PKCY01000318.1 GCA_002862985.1 Haliea sp. | reverse complement strand
ACCGCAACTGACTACGTTTGGTGGGGCAAGTGTCAGTTTTTTTACAGCAGATACCAAAAACTGGAACCCAGTCCACACTTTTTGCGCAACCGCGTCAGATTATTTTACAGTTATAGCCCAAGGGCTAGTGCCCGAGCACCGAAACCGTTGATTTTATTCTCTTTTAGCGACCTGGCACGAATAATGCTTGATACCTCGTAAGCGGAGTTATTCCGTAATCGTGTCAGTCATACAACTTTATGTAGGGAGAAACAGCTTGAAAACTAAAATAGCAGGAATTTCGGCAACAGCCGTCTTAGCATTCTGCCTCTCAGCCCCGGCCAGTGCTGCGTTCATAAACGGGACCGTTGGCTTTTCCGATGGCTTGAACACGCTCGGAGATATCGTCAGTGACCTGACGCTGTTTGATATTGGCGCACCTACCAATGCCAGCGGCGGCACTGGGGATTTAATAGGCGCCTCTGGTGTAACAGCGACCAACAATATTAATACCCTCGCACCTTCCGGCACGATCTACAGCGTCGCTGGTTTCAACTTTACGCTGGACAATATCTTCAATGGTACTAGCGTGGGGCTCGCCTGTATTGGTGGCCTATGCACAGACGAACAACAGTTTCAGATGTCTGGCACCGTCAGCGGTGCAGGTTTTGTCGACACTGGCTGGCAGGGTAATTTCACCGCCAATGGAGCCTGTATTGAAGACGGTTCCTCAGGCACTTGCGAGGCCGGTTCCGAATCTGGCACATGGTCCTCCACCGTAGCCGCGCTGGGATCGGCCCCCATCCCAACTCCTGCCACTCTGGCGCTGTTGGTCCTTGGACTTGCCGGCCTGGGCTGGTCACGCCGCTCCAAAGCTTAAATACTGGCTCTATCCCAAACCCAGCCCGCTTTCTGCGGGCTGGGTTTTTTTATATTAGAACGGTATCGACAACTCGACTCCTCCGGGTCGGAAAAATTTGACCAGTAGAACCCAGCCAATCGCCCCACTCCATTCTGCGAACGCAGTCACCCTCAAATGCCAATAGTGTTCAGCGCTGCTCAGGTGCCTGACAAGTTTCAGTAGGCTTGCGCCACTACATGCGAAATAGCCTTTTGAAGAGGCGTTTAGCAGCATGCTCGCGCATGCAAGTCACTGCAATATTTCGCGAGTCGGTTACGAAAAAATAAAACTACAACAGTCGGAGAGCGTGCTATTCGCAGGCTTTTTGCCATATTTAATTCGAGTCACTTATTGTGTAGACTTGGTATACATCATATTACAGCCCGCCAGTGTTGGCAGTAACCTGCTATAGCCTGCCGATCAGACAGAAATGCCATGCGATTAACAATGACAGGCAGTGGACATTTTCTAAACTAGGTAAAGGCTCCTCATCACAATGATAATTTATGTGCGCTATCCAGCGTTATTGAAAAGCTTTCAGGGCCCAATCTTCTGATGGCGCAATCCCTCAAGTCACTCTCCGCTTCCCCCTTGCTCGTGCGCTGGCTACCCTTTTTCGCTTTTTTCGCGGTAGTCCTGCATTACTTTTGGGTTCTCAACAACCAGGCGGTAAATATCCCTTACCAGGACGACATCTACGATTTTCTAGAGTACATCGTTTTGGTCGAGGCCTCTGAAAGTTCAGAACAAGTGCTGGAAGAGCTATTTCAGCAGTATAATGACCACCGCACCAGCGCTTCGCGTCTGGCTGTCCACGCTGCATACCTGTTAGAGGGTGAGCTAAATTTTCGTACGCTTACTTTCCTCGGCAATCTTGCATTACCGATGATTCTCCTGCTGTTTTCCCTGAGCGTCAGGGGTGAAAAGTATCGCTGGGCGTTCCTATTGGTCTCGGCGCTGCTGTTGCTGCACCCAAGAACGTATACGCTTATATTAATGAGTCAGGCAGCCTTTGCCTACTACTATGTTTTTTTCTATGCATTCGCCTGCCTGTTTGCATTGCATCAGGTAACCTTGCCCAAATTGGTGCTCGCGGCAGTGATGTGCACATTATCAATGTTTACTTTTGCTTCTGGCCAGATGGTTTGGTTTTTGGGTTTGGTCAGTCTTCTTCATCAGTGCTTTTTTTCTGAACGAAAGTCGTTCTACTATGCGGCAATATGGTTTCTGGTCGCCGTTATCATGCTCATTGTCTGGCACGTGGGCTTTATTGATCTTCACTCCCAGATGCCCGCCGGTACCTCCTCTGAGGAAATTCGTCTGCTGCTACCTGGTTATCTTGGCGACGCGTCGTGGCATCAGGCTATAGCCCGATATGTAGCATTTTTTCTTGTGATTCTGGGTAGCGCGTTCGTTACCTCCAGTACGCTGCTTGCAGGCACTCTTGGTCTGGCAATGACAGCGGCACTGTCTTTTATAACAGTCAAATTTTATAGACATCAGGATATCCGGTTAGCGTTGTGCTGCTGGTTTATCGTCGCTTCTGCAGCGGCAGTAACCCTGGGCAGGGCAATGTTGTTTGCCCCGGACTATGTTTTGGATACCAGATATAGTTTTCTGTCGGTTATGCTGCTGAGCACCTTGGTCTTATTGGCGCAGGTGAGATTTGCAGTATTCCGCTCGCCTGCGATTTTACTGGTCGTGGTGATGGCAGTAGGCTACTGGAACTGGGCCCACTCTCGCTTTGAGAACCCTCTGCAGGAGATGCTGAACAGGCGATACAGCGCATTCAACAGAGATCGATTCCCTGTGGTTGGCAAGCCACTGGAGGAGTCGGCCAGAATCGTCCGGGAGGCCGTATCAGAAGGAATTTACAACCCACCTTGCAGGCCCTACCCTGCTTGTGAAAACCGTCAGTAGTATAGATTTTGAACACTGCGGGCAACGTTAATTCTTTTGGCCAATAATAACAAATTGCCCGCCGAAAAGGCGCCACAGCAGAGGTATGCGAAGATAAGTCTTAACGATAAGCGGATATTGTGGGAGCCTGGAGTTCGTACTGAACGGTATAAAGCGGTCAACAAGCTTCGTGACATCCAGGCCCGCTTTCACAAACGCTTCTCTGCAGGACATGTGCGTCAGAGGTAAGACATGATCATAAAAGTCCCAGTATTTGCCAGGCTCACAACGCAGGTTTGGCTGCATAGCAAGGTAGATACCCCCGGGCTTTAGTACACGCCGGGCTTCTGCCAGGACCAGGTCCATTACCTCTTTACTCGGCAAGTGTTCAAAGAAATTACTGCTGAAGCAGACGTCTACCGCATCATCTTCGAGCATGCTTAGATTAGTCGCGCTGCCCAAATGAAACTCAATGTCATCGGAAAGACAGGATTCAGAATCTGGATTGAGGTCGACTGCGATTTTTTGGGATGCCGCAATATGTCGAATAAATTCACCGTACCCACAGGCTATTTCCAGCACCGTGGAAGAGCGGGGAACGAACTGCTGAAAGTAATCTTCACACAGGGCTTTCCAAACCAGGTCCTTTTGTTCCCGCCGTGCGTCGGAGAACCTGATCTGGTAGAGCTTTGCTAAATCTTCCATATAACGGTTTAGCCTCTCGTTCGACCTTCAGGTAAATCATAGGAGTCAGAGAATACCTCCTTGCGAATTCGCCATATGTCCTTAATGGTTCCGATAATATTTTTGAGAGAAGTTGCAGAGCCCTGCCCAAAATCCCTGGGAAAAGTTTGGATTCCTACCTCACCCACCGGGAAACCACGCAGCATAGATTTAAGGGTTAGTTCAGCTCCAATGAATGGGCTATTTGACGTTAACTCGATGTCATCAATTACGGCGCGATTGATTAATCGAATCCCGGTTGAAATGTCTCGAAAGGGGCTCTTGAACAATATTCTCAAGGCTGCGTTGTAGACAAATGAGATAAATATTCTCTTGGTCGAGTAGAGCTTTCGGTATCTAAATGCAATGATCAGCATATAGTAGTCCCTTACCGCCAACATTTTCTTCAAATCATATACATCGTATTCATTGTCGCCATCAATCATGCAGATAATGTCGTATTGAGACTTTGCTATTCCGGTTTTCATTGCGGCTCCATATCCCCTGTTCTGGGGGTGATGTACCGCGGTAATCATGTCATGCTTAACAGCGAGTTGATCTGCTATCTCACCCGATGCATCAGGCGAGCCATCATCGACGATGATCACTTCATACTTGTCTGCGACTTCTTCCAGCAAATCCAGCGCTCTGAGCGCGACGACGCTAACCGTGCGTTCGTCATTGTAAACTGGGAAAAACAGACTAATGTTGGGCTTCTTTTCAGTCATATTGGTTAGAATGCAAGCCGTTTAAAGATCGACCAGGGTAGTAGCTGCACTACACGATAGGGAATATACCAGGGGCGTGGACAGAACTGCCTGCCACTCGAAAAACGTCTGGCATAGACCACGTCGGCTACGCGCTCGGGAGACGCCTTTGGAAAGGGCAGGTCCTGTGCAAAAGCCAGGTTTGTATCCAGGTACCCGAGAATATAATGCTGGCATGAAAGGCCGGTGTCTGCAGTGTGGTGGGCCAGGCTCTCAAAGTATGACTCAAGGGCGCTTTTGGCCGCAGCATAAGCAGCATTTTTGCCCCTTCCCCTCGCTGTGGCAACACTGCTGAATCCGACAATAACCCCTGAGCTTTGCTCCAGTGCGGGCAGGTAGTGATTTATAAGCTGGCATGGAGAAAGGTAGTTTATGCGTGAAATGCGCAGTAATGTTGCAGCCCCCAACCCCACAACATCGTCATCACTATTAATGCCGATGGGCATTAATAGGCCTTTTAGGGGGCTATGGTCATCTAGGGCTTCATCAATTGCATCTAACGATAATGGGCTGCTATTCATTTCCATAGCGACCGGGCTGACTTTTACCTCGTACTTTATTGCCAGGTGGGCCGCCAGAGGGGCTGTATCTCTAATATCCCGGGACACAATAATCAATTCACAACCGGCAGCAGCAAACCGCTCTGCCAGTGCCCGGCCAAGGCCCGAGGAACCGCCTACCACAATATATGTCACAGTAGACCAAGCCGGGCAGACAGCTCAGATCGCATAATTCGTTGCGGGTCGTATTCAAACAAATTGTTCTTGAAATCAGTGATACCTGAGACTGTTAATGCCGCAATTTCTGGGGGAACTCTTGAGTCCTTGGATAAGTTGATTTGGCCTCCCATTTCCACGATAAGCTGATCCAGTCGCTGAAAAAACACCTCGGTCCTGGCATTACGATAACAATCAATAGCAACGAGATAACCGGTACCCGACATACTAAGCGATTTCTGTGTGCCCTTGAAACGCTTCAAAGACAACATCATGGTCGGAGCACTGGTCTCACAAATCAATTCCTTTAAGGCCTGGGTGCATTGCCCGACGTTTTCTTCGCTGACCAGAAACTGGCTTTCTCTCAATCCAGTCTTGCCGAAGAGCTTGTGGAAATACACATTAGAAGCAAAAGGGAAGCATGCGTCCAGGACGCCCGTCACAGAAACATCATTTTTCAATCGGTTATGAAGCAAAACGGCTGAATTCGCAATCCTGGCACTGACGCGATTCCATGCGGATAGGGGGAGTTTAGCCCTCGTGCTTGCTGTCATAGGACGGAACCTCATCGGCTTGAGCTGCTGTGTGCTTTCAGTCCAGTGCCCGGCATAAACAATGCCTGCACCAAAATTGGCTCCTGCGGTCGCGTCGTGCCAACTATATGCGATATCTGCGTTGCTGGAGGCCAGTTCGAACTGCGCCTCCTCGAGGCCATGGACACTTTTTCGAGAAAGTGCAATCGCTGGCGAAGGCAGTTCGGCCAGTTGCAAAGTAATATCAGTGATTATGCCGGTTAAGCCAAATCCGCCACAGGTCATTGCGAATAAGTTCGGGTTCACTTCTCTGGAGCATGACTGATAGCCTTTTTGGGGGTGGAAAACAGTCAGTTGATTCACCCAATCTGCAAATGTCCCGTCTATGTAGGGGTTCTTGCCATGCACATCTGCGGCGACACAGCCACCCACCGTTATCAGAGGGTATCCAGGCAAGACCGGAAAATAAAGTTTCCGCGGCAATGCCCACTCCATTAAATCAATGAGGCTGACACCCGCTTCAAGCTTTAAAGTGGCCTGTTGAGGATTGAACTCAAGAAACCTGTTAAAACAAGTCATTTCCTGCACTAACGAGCTTTCACCGAAGCTCGAGGCAGAATAAGAATAGCCGCCACCGCGGGGAATTCGATGAGTGGTAGTGTCAGGCAACTCCAGGTGGCTAAACCGGTCGGGGCGCTGGTGTGTGGTTGAGAGGCTAAGTGTCCCGTCAAAGGTGGTAAAGCAAGTTTTTCTTACTATCCCGTGTGTCATTTTCCTGTTCTCTCACCCAGTAACAGGTGATTGGAAACAGCATAGCTGTATGACAAGGCGCCCACGACTGTTGCGCTACCAAGTAGGGCTATTTGTACAATTGTAGAGGCCACCAGGGCAGCGGACGCAGAGAATTCGAACAGTATCGCGGCGATGTGAAACGCGTACTGAAGCGTTCCAATGCCGGCGGGGGCTGCCGGTATCGCCGCTGAAATACCAGTGATCCCGACGAGAAGTATCGTCTGGTTGATATTGAGATGAATATGCAGCGCTGACATGATTGACCAAATCGCAAGACAGTTTAGTGTCCAGATTACCAGAGTACTGCTTGTAAGTTTCAGGTAGCTTGAGGGATCCTCTAACACATGAAGCCCCTTTACCAGATTCTGCAATTTGGTGCCCAGCGCCTCAAACTTGAGAGCGCTGCTGTTCTTGGCGACCAGAAAATATATCAGTATCACTAACAAAGTGATGGGAATCACCAGCAGAGTGATACCCCTGGTAACTTTTTCAAGAGTGTCGAAATGAGTTGTCGTTATAAATAGCACACCCCAGGCGGTCATCGCCAGTACCATGACTATGTCAAATAGGCGTTCAACGATGATCGACCCGAACGTCGCTAGCCTGGAAACGCTGGCCAATCTGCCCAGTAGGTCGGCCCGAAAGGCTTCACCCAACTTGGCCGGGAGGACATTGTTCGCCGCACAACCAGATATAAACGCAACGGCAACTTGACCTCCGGTTACAGGCGGCTTCAATCGAGATAAGAGAAACCTCCATCGGAGTATGCGCAGGGCCAGTTCAATCCAGTATAAAAATATCGCAAAGAGAATCCACGCGTAACTAATACCCTCCAGCTCACCTTTGACTTCCGGCCAGCTGACGTTTTTTAAGCTGAGAAATAGAAGTGTAGCACCAATTATCACGCCTAAACTAAACCTGAAGTACTTAGTCCTGAAAAACGCCCTTTCAGAAGTAATCACGCATATCCTTCACTGCTCTTTATTAGAGTATCGCTTTGGGTAGAGTTCAGGTCGCAGGCATTCGTTGGACTGCTCGTTCTGAGCTCCCCGCGGTTATTCCCTTAGTCTAACGGTTGCAGCAAATAGTGGAAACCCTCTTGAGATACTAATCACAGATACGATTATCCTGGTCCAGGAGACCCGCCTCTATGCCGTGTTAAGTGGATAGCCTATCAGCATAGCGCGCTGATCGCTTCTGGTGACAAGCCAAGGCTGGAATCCAGCTTCTAGCGTAAGTTCCGTAATTTGGTTTCACCACATTGTAGCCGGCGCAATTTTACCTTGACGAGATGCATAACTATGCCTCGAAAGGGTACGCGCTGAGAGGGCCTTGCCCTTGAGTTTACGATTTCCTCGAGCCCCGCATAAATCACGGCGGTACCTTTCTCGTTGCACGAGGGGCCCACGACACGCTCTTGCCTGCTGGTCAGGTGCCCTGCATGGCAAACAATGTCACTGTCACTTTCGGACACTGTGCCTACCTAAGCACCTTCGAAGTCATTGCGTGTTTATAGCGATAATTTGCAAAAACCCAGCAGAACACAAACCAATATTTCTACAAGCCTGCGGCCATTGAAGTGGTCTATACTGTAAATTACAGTGCTCAGAGCGAAGTCAGGTGTCGCCGCCGTGACGACCAGAAATCCGCTTGATTCCGCGCTGTCGTTAGTTAAGCAAAGCTCTTGACTAACTACCAGTGCCCGGTACCAGGTGCGCCCTTGAACGGCCCGACAATTCGGCTCGTGACCCAGCCACCGTAGAACAACCCTGGTTGTGGTTGCACTCGCTCACCGTCTACATAGCACGGAATTTTACCGGGGTAGAAAGACAGGTGCCGGTTAATCGTGGCGAACCGTTCGCTAGGCGATTCGTAGCTCCAGGCAATCGCTTCTTTGCCGGGGTCGTCGAGCAGTGCCCAGTAACTAGCCTTCCCTTTCCACTCACAAAAAGAGCTGCCCTGCGCGCGCACTAACCGCCCTAGGTCAACACTGTCCTGGGGAAGATAATAGGTTGGCGGACTTGCGGTTTCTATTACCCGCAGGACCGAATGGGTAGATGCCAGTAGTCGCTCTCTATTACCAATTTCGACCAGGCTATCACAGTGGACAAGTGCAGGAGGGCGGGGATAATCCCAGACCGACTCCTGCCCAGGGCCTGGCTCTTCGGCGTAGGGAGGGCGTTCTTTTCCGGTGTACTGCCACATAGGGGTGCCTCGTTCTGTCTGGATTGATGAAATGTACGCCAGCTTCAGTGTCGGCCACGGAAACTGTAATACATCAGGCTCCTTGACCACGTAATGCCTGCACCCTTTATCATTGTGCCAATCACGTGTTTATCGGCCATGCGACAAGTCGCGCCCATGCAGAGGTTATGGAACTTGAAGTAAATAGTGTATGTTGGACACAGCGTTTTAAGGCAGCTTTTACTTAACTATACTTTCGCAGCCACTGAGTGTCATTATGGCTGACCAGACAGGCTTTATACAACACTGTGAGCTTGCGTATCTGCAGGCAGCGGACAGTTCGGGAGAACACTTATGCGCTATCTACAAACCCTGATCACACTGGCCATGATTACTATGAGTCACTACACATACTCACAGGGGTGTGGCGGCCCAACTCCCCTGCTATGTGATGCAAATAGTGACCAAGTCATTGATCAGTCCGACATTGATGAGATTGTGCTTGCCAAGGGCACCCCCGCAGACCCCGGCGACATCAGGGACCTGGATGGAGATGGCCTAGTCTCGACACTGGATGCCCGAGGGTGCATCGCCTATTGCACAGAGACCACTTGCGCAGTACCTACATTGTTGGGCCCGGTGCTGCCAGACAGTCAAATCTCCCTCGGTGCCTCCTACCTTGCAGAGGTTGGTTACGAGAAAAAAGAATTTTTCCTTGCTGACATTGCTCGAAGCTACACGGCTGTGCAGCCATTGCCTAGCGACGGGAAACTGGTTGTCACCGCTGATGCAGAAGTCGTGGCAGGGGATTACAACACGCGTCTGGTTGTCTTCCGGCCAATTAACGGGGCAGATTTTAACGGTACCGTCGTTCTGGAATGGCTCAACGTAAGTGCGGGCTCCGAATCCAACCCCGACTGGCTCATGGCCCACAATGAATTCATCCGCAGCGGCTTCGCGTGGATCGGCGTGTCAGCCCAGAGTGTGGGAGTAAACGCCCTCAAGAACAGCACAAATTCGGTGGTGGCTGCCCGCTACTCTCAGCTTTTGCACCCTGGTGACAGTTACTCGTATGACATATTCAAGCATGCCGGACTGGCCGCTTCAGAGGTGGGTTCGGTCTTGCTCGGTGGCCTGACAGCGGATGTAGTGCTGGCTGACGGTGAATCGCAGTCAGCGGGCCGCATGGTGACTTACATCGATGCAATCCAGCCGATCGAGCCGGTATACGACGGTTTCTTTGTGCACAGTCGGTTCGGCCGCGGTGCGTCAATCTCTCAGGCGCCATTGCCGTCCGTCCAGTTCCCCTCGCCGTCACCAATCCGTGATGACCTCTCGGTACCCGTGATGATCCTGCAGGCAGAGGGTGATGTTATTGGCTCGAATTTAGAGTCCCGCCAACCCGCCGACACTTCGATGATCCGCGAGTGGGAGATGGCAGGAACATCCCATGTGGATTCGTACACATTGCTGGGAATTAACGACCCTGGCGATGGCAGCAGCGCCAATACAATGTTTGGATATTTACGCGCACCTAACAACCCTTTTGGTTGTACTAACGGGTTCAACGCTGGACCGCAAACCTATATCGTGCAGGCCGCGTACCGCGCACTCGACACCTGGGTACGAACCGGTGTGGCCCCACCGACTCCACCGAGGCTCACTGATATTTCATCTTCTCCGGTTGTACTGGCACGTGACGAAAACGGTAACGCGCTCGGCGGTGTACGCTCAGCGCAGGTAGACGTGCCCTTGGCAACCCTCGATTCTGTAAACAGCGCGCCGCCGGGAGGATTTGGATTCTGTAGGCTCTTCGGCAGGACAGTTCCATTCTCCTCTGCTCGCGTTATGGAACTGTACCCAACCAAGTTCGACTTCACGGAGATGTGGTCGAACTCGATTGACACTAGTGTGACAAACGGATTTCTGCTCGAAGCCGACGGTGATGCTTTGAAGGCCGCCGCGAGCGGATGGCAGTATCCGGACTAACAGCTAACCCGCTGTCGTCCGCTGCCGCATGTCAGGTGGATATCAAGCACAGCCGTCTTTAGCATTACCAACCAGGGTGTCGTCCGGCACACTGGCTCTCTTCGCAGGAAGGGAACCACAGCACCGGACTGGCGCACCGAGGCAACTGCAAACGTCATGGTCCGGGATATCGAGGGCGCTCGCGCTTTGGGCTGTTGATTACCTGGTTTGGCGCCAATTGTTGTTGATGATGAGCAGAGAATACTGGACGTCATAACAGGTATGCTTGAGATGTTGGGATACGATGTCTTCCGCGCAGAAGGTGGAGAGAAAGCTCTTACGATATTACGCGAGAATCCATCCATCGAACTGGTGGTACTCGATATGCTCATGCCGGGAATGGACGGAGTTGAAGCTTTTACCGAATTGAAGACAATATCCAAGGGCCTGAAAGTAATCATCTCTTCGGGCTTCAGTGCAAAAGATCAAATGGCAGAGATTTTAGTAAAGGGTTGTAACGGATTTCTTGCAAAGCCGTTCAACCTTGTCCAGTTGTCAACGAAAGTCAGACAGCCACTCGACACATAATTCTAATTAAGTCAGAGTCTAGGTAACATTAATATCCATTCCTCCCTCAATATGCTATCGACAACTGGCCGCTGGTACTAGTAGATTCCGGTAAAGACATGCCAGCGACTACCACAGGCTGGCGAATCAAAGCGCTCATCGGCGACGACAGGTTGTAACCCTTGCTCGACAGAGATTCAGCTACTTGTTTGGCAAGTTTTCCATCCACCTCCCTGCCTTAGATTGAATCGTTAGTAGAGCCAGACTGTATAACTCATAGTATCTGGCGAGGATCGATGACGCCTGTATGGGTTCGCATGCCGATTCTATCAAATTCGCCGACTTCACTTGCCGATACTTCGCCTTAACCGTAAAGTAGCAACGCCCTGTCGCTTGACAGTCAGGAATCTGGCGTTGACTGCCGCCCAACCTCACACGAAAATGAGCGAAACTTAGGATGGATGATTTTGGCCGTATTGTTTACCTGGACGTCGAGAAAACAGGCTCCTCTTTTATCAGTAACTTTCTTCAAGAGAATCTGACTTGCCAAAGAGTGAAAAAGGTCAAGCATGGGAGAATCGGCAGAAATTTTAGAGAAGGTTCCTTTTATTTTATTTCAGTCCGAAACCCCCTGTCTCAATACCTGAGTCTTTACCACTATGGGTGCGAGGGCAAAGGGGAAATCTATGAATCGATAAAAAAAAGCGGATATTCGCAACTATACCAACCAAACAAGGAATCCTTTCAGCATTGGTTGCAGTTTGTTCTTTGCGCAAAAAATGCGGCCAATTTAGGCCCTGACTACCGAGCTGTCGACACAGAATTAATGGGGCTTCAGACCTTCAGGTTTCTGGCTTTATCCTTCCAAAACGCGTTAAAAAAGCTAAAGGCCGTCCATGATTATCCGACTCTATGCGGGCTATATGAGAAAAGAATTCACTCACAAGTGGTGAGAAACGAGTCCCTGCGAGTAGACATGAAGAATCTCGTAGATACTCATTTATCTTCTTTTGTCGATACAGAAAGTGCAAAACGCTATCTGGAGAAATCACCGCCCATCAACCGCTCTCCCAAGCTAGACTTTGATATCGAATCAATTGACGAGGAAACAATGTCTCTGGTCAGGCGTAAGGAACGTTTTTTGTTGGAACAGTTCTATCCCGAGGCTTTGTGAAGCGGCTATGAGAGAGCCCGAGGGGAATATACAAGCGAGACAACCATGACAGACTCCAAGGACCTTTTCAAAAACCTTTGAGTGGGTACTGACAAGTTAACCTGAGGTCATGGGGTGACGTGATAAAAACCGTCCTCGACTGAACGGAGAAGCTCAGGCCAGTCTCACTACGAGTGATATTTTCGTGATCTACCCGCTCTGATCTTCCACTTTCTGCGCGACAACACATCAACTTGCCATTACCGTTCTGGAGGCCTTCTTTAGTGCCCTGCCACCCCTGGCGAAAGTGCCCTCTCCCAGCCAGAGATGATTTGGGGCAATGATGACCCACTGGTTGCTGAGCTTGACTCTGGACTTTGGCAGGAGCACCGACAATCGAGGCATGAAATGGGGCATAATTTGGCCGTTTATTGGCTTGCTTTGACACTATGTTTGGTGTGGAATAAAGCTAAATAACTAAAATAGAGATCCCACATGAACACACTCTTCAAAAGTACCCCTATCTTTGCGGCGCTAGCCCTAGCCACAGCGAGCCAGATGACCAGTGCGCAGCAGCTTGAAGAAGTCATCGTTACCGCGCAGAAAAAAGTTGAAAGCCTGCAGGACGTCCCTATTTCGGTCGTCGCTATGCAGGGTGAACAAATTCAGCAAGCGGGCATACAAAATATGATGCAGCTCTCTGATTACGTGCCCAACCTGCATATCGCCATCGCCCCGGTAAACACCAACATCTACATGCGCGGCGTCGGCTCTGGCAATAATCAGGGCTTCGAGCAATCCGTAGGCATGTATATCGATGGCATTTATATGGGCCGCGGTCGCCAGTACCGCAATGCCTTCTTGGATTTGGAGCGAGTAGAAGTCCTTCGCGGACCTCAGGGAACCTTGTTTGGCCGCAACACTGTAGCGGGGGCTGTCAGTGTCATCACAGCCTCTCCCACGTTAGGCGAAGATCTCAATGGCGCGATCTCCGTAGCCGCCGAGAGCAACAACGGGTTTATCACTGAAGGCCACATCGGTAGCGACATAACAGATACCCTGGCAATGCGTTTTGCCTTTAAATATCGCGAATCCGATGGCTGGATCGATAACGCCTACTTGAACGAAGACGAACCCAATATTGAGGACACGACCTATCGCCTCACCACTGTGTGGCAGCCCATCGATGATCTGGATGTCAACTTTAAGTATGCCCACTCCGACGAAAAACGCACAGGCTCTACCGCTGCAACCTGGTTATACCTGACGCCAGCTCAGCGGGATGAACTGGTGCCTAACCGCGGCCCGTTTGCCATCGCCGCCTACCAGCTAGTCGATGCGAACTTCCCGGAGCTCGCTGTTGAAGCGGGCGAGGATTTCACTGCCTACCGGGACAATAACTACGGCAGCCTGGATTACGTCGGCCTAGGCCGCAAACCAGACGGGGATAAGGGCGATGTCAATAACGTCGCCATGGCCATTAACTACGACCTCGACGGTTATATGATTACGTCGATAAGCGGTTATACCGATTATCACGTTACCCAAGGCGCTGACGTTGATTGGACGCCGCTGCGGTTCATTGCTCGCGACGACGACGAGAAGTTTGATCAGTGGAGCCAGGAATTGCGCATACAGTCTCCCGGTGGAGATTTTATAGACTACACCGCCGGGCTGTATTACGACACTAGCACGCTCAAGAATAGTCGCTTGGTTGCGGTAGACGGGTCTTTTCAAGGCCTTTTCGCCTCCATTGATGGGAGCTTGCTTAATCCCGCTCTGCCTCCTATTCCGATTGGAGTCGCCTTACCTGGCGTTACCTCGCTAGTGCCGGTCGTTACCGACCCCCTTCTTGCCTACACCACCAATCAGCTCGGCCGTAATCACGACTATATTTTGGACTCGGAATCTTATGCGGCGTTCGCACAGGGTATGATTAATATCACCGAGGAAATCACTCTGACGCTGGGCCTGCGCTATACCAAAGAAACAAAGGACGTACAGAGCACACAGTTCCTGACAGACGATACCAGTGGTTACGATGCCGGCAGCGATAGTTTTTACCTAGCACAAGTGCAGGCTACGCTATTCAATACTTATGCGTATGACTACAAGCAGAATCGAGAGACCGATGACTGGATTCCGTCAGCCGTCCTGCAGTGGAACTACTCGGATGACAGCATGCTCTATGCCAGCTTTTCTCAGGGCTTTAAAAGTGGCGGCTTTACCGGCGCGGACGATGGGCAGCCTGACAACCTGCCTCTGGCTGCATGGCCCTGTGTCGCAATTCCCGGCGCGACATCGCAGGATGACACCGTCGATATCTCATCCTGCTATGATCCCACCAATCCCAGTGATGATTTCCAGTTTGAGGACGAAACTGTGGATGCTTTCGAAATCGGCGGCAAGCATCAATTGCTTGACGGCGGCATGACGTTTAACTGGGCGGCCTTCTACAGTAAGTATGACAACCTGCAAACGGCTATCTTCAAGGGTGTTGGATTTGGCGTGACGAACGCCGGCTCGGTTGACATCAAGGGTATTGAGGTGGAAACGCGCTGGGCCGCTACCGACAACCTGATTCTCGGTGCTAATCTGGCTTACCTGGATGCCACCTATGGCGAGTTCCAAGAAGCCCCTTGTACCGCGGTGCAACTCGATGCTAATCCCCAATGTGGCGTTGACGGTCCGACCAATGTGCTGGACACGTTCAACGATCTGGATGGCGAAAATACGCTGTATGCCTCTGATTACAGCGCCTCCGTAACATGGGACTTCGTTTACCCGCTAAGGAATATGGATGCATTCGTCAGTGGCGAAGCCAATTATCGCAGTAAGTTTTTCTCCAACGGAGACAACGATCCCTTTGACCAAATAGACAGTTTTACCAAGGTCAACTTGCGCGTAGGTGCAAGGACAGAGAGTTGGGAGTTGACAGTCTACTCTCGTAACCTTTTTGACGAAGCTGCGATATCGCAGAGTTTCGATGTACCGACGCTGTCTGGCTCACATGCATACGTGATGGACGAGGGGCGGGTTTTAGGTCTACGTGCGGCCTATATGTTCTAGGTCACGCTGCAACGTATCTATTGAATAATGGGCGTGTTGCGAGCAGATTCTTTTTCGATGATCGTCAGAGAAACAGAACATTCTGCGGTGCGCCTGGCTCACAATCACTGCCGAAAGGATGGATTTCAGAGTCCATTCTTCATATTTTTCCAGTACTATTTAGCCGTGTGACATGCCCTCATGACGGCTAAATCTCCGCAAGTTCGAATACCTGCCTTATCCTCCCATACCGCTGAAATAGCTCTAACTACGGGCATAGCAGTGCCTACACTGGCCAGATCAGCAGGACGAGCTACCTGGCAGAACGTTCAATCTTCCCGGTGAATTTTCAGAAAATCCATGGCAATTAGATGATTGCCGTTTTCATTGAAGTGCATTTCACCGTGAAAGTAATTGTTTTCGATCACCGCTCTCTTACTGGATGATCTAATCAAGCCGAAGAAGGTTGGGAACGAATTATAAAAATTTGCACACTTCCCATCGCAGAAATCTCTCCATATTTTTACCTGCCTGGACTCTTCTACATCGTAAAGAATCTGGCCTGGCCAAGGATAAACAGCAATAGAGAGCTTGATACCATTCGCTTTGCACAACTCATAGAGTTTTTCCATCATAGCAACTGATTTATCAATCGACCCGTTCACGGCCAACTTCCCGTATCCACCGATACTGCTATTATAAGTCCAGGCGCCTCGACTGTAATCTCTGCGATAAACCGGGTCGCCTAAATTCAGCTGGTCTTCGTGGACGTCTTCCTTTCTCTTAAAAAATTCGAACTCATTCCCTAGTCTATCCCTAATCCCTTTGTAACCAAAATGCGCCACCGGGAATCTTCGATGCTTGCTCGTGTCCTCGATTGTTTCTACCACTTTCCCATCAACAATTGCGTAGTTAGCCTCGTCCTGAATATCACTGATATCAATGTAAACAACCAGTTCGTTGAAGCGATAGCCCTTATCTAGAAAATCTTTCAATTTTAGTAAATAAATAGTGGGTGCATAAGAAACAACGCCAAGGTTGGCGATTTTTTTATGAGGAAGATTGTCCGCGATCAAACCAACAAACGTTTTCTCGTAGGGTAAGCCAAGACCCTCCGTAAAACTGTCGCCCAAAAATCCGATGTCGATTTCTTTAGCATTATTTGCCTCTCCGCATTTTGATTTCAATCCGTCAGAATTGGTGCAAAATCGGTACTCAGTCAAATTTCGCGCCAGTCCATCATAAGATGCGGAAAGGGTATGATGATAAACGGGGTGGCCGATTCTGATTCCTCGTTCTGCATTATTTCTGGAACTGATCGAGACATGCTTAAGAATGGCGTAGCCGAATAAATTATCCACCAAAAAGACCACCGAGACACTTATCGCAAAAATGATGAGTGTATAACTGAGTTTTCTGGATTTGCTCGAGCTCATAGGCGTTTCACTGTAAGGCACTGACACGTTAACTGGAGGCCACGGGCTAACGGACCCAAAACCGTCCTCGACTCACCAAAAATGCTTCACCGGGCTCTACTGTGAGGTCTATTTGCGTTATTTACCAGCTATGACCTTCCACTTTTCGCGCGAAAAAAAAGTCGACTTGCCAGTGCCCACAAACCGCCTTAACAACTTGTCACAGCCACCACCGTTCATTAACATAGCCACAAGGTGTGGGAGCCTGCTAATGGATCGCAAACTACTGATTACTATTCACATGTATCTGGCGGCATTCTTCACGCCCGCGGTCCTGCTAGTAGCTATTTCTGGCGGTCTATATCTGGCCGGCTTTAAAGGCGACGTAGAACAAAAAACTATTTTCAGCAATAGCGATATTACTATCGACAGCAAGTCCGCTTCGCTGCACGCTGATGTAGCCGCACTATTGTCCAGCGCGGGAGTAAAGTCCTACAGCTTCGAATACGTAAAAGTCCGCGGTACGGACTTTTACACACGCCCTACCTCATCGGACTACTATATAATTAAAACAAATAGCGGTGGAGTGGACGTGATTTTCGCTCGACCCAACCTGCAAAGCCGATTAATGGAGCTTCATAAGGGCCACGGTCCCTCCACTTTCAAAACCTTCCAAAAGATCTTCGCCGTAGCACTTACCTTCATTATTTGCAGTGGCCTATGGCTGGGTATTTCCAATGTCCGTCTTCGGCGTTCTGCGTTGCTAACGGCCACTGCGGGGGCTTTTTTTTGCGTTTCTGCTCATTTAGCCGGAAAGCCTAAGCCTTTGACCCACTGATGCTCGGCCAGCGCCCCGGACTTTTGATGTGATTGTGGAGAACAGTACCTGTTGTACGAGACGATTCAGACAATTAATGGGGCCAAGCTTTTGGGCGCCGTAATTTGCGCTTTGCTTTGTGCTGGTTTATGGGGGAAACAGGTCCTCGCAGACGAGCGATACCAAGAAACGCAAGCCTACCAGGAGTATCTGTTACTACCAGATTCATATAAATCCCCACAAATGGAAGCGAAATTCAAGCATAGTTTCGAAGCTGAAAGGTCTGTTAAAAACCATCGCTGCACCACTGGGCAAACAGTTGCGCGGTGCCTGGACACAATGTCTACTCAAAAAGGCTACAATGATCTGGGTTGGCGTACCAGTGGAGATATCGGCCAGTTCTTAGTGGAAAGAATGTTTGTCACCTGGGACGGCAAAACGATAACTTACCGATGGTCGGTTGATGGAAGCGGCATAGTTAAGGCAGGGAATAAGAAAGCTCTCAAAATATCGACAAAGTGAATTATTACAACGCCCAACAATAGGAACCGGTACCGTTTCAATCTGCCGGTTGAGCGCACATGGAATAGTTTGAGTTCGACGACTCAACCGCAGACGGCATATCATCTATTCGTGACGGCGCGGCCCAATATCAAGAGAAATTCTTTTAGCATCCACCGTGACCCAGGAACCAAAAATGGCCAGCAAAAACAGTGGAACGTCCGAACAACGTTTTCTCGATTTCCACCAGATTCTTTTTCGGGCGCAGGCGTATAACCGCGCTTTCTTTCTGGAAGATCTGGCGGAGGACTTTCTACTTACCCCGCATGACAATAGCAATCCAAGCTCCGTCGAGATCAGTGATGTAAAAGCTTTTCTGGAAGAATATCGCGACTGGGAAAAGGTCTTCCTTAGCAAGAGCAAGGCAGACTAATACTGATCAGGAGCTTACGGGTGCATGGTGCATGGCTAATCGTTAGCGATTGCGCGCCAATTGTGCCTCGAGTTTTTCTTTCATCGGCTGTACCCACTGCGCTTTTAGTTGCGCAGACAGCAGGCCCGCGTCCTCTATATCGTCACACAGCTTCATCTGGTGTGTAAGATCAAACATGTCAAACTGACGACATATCCTGGCGTCATTATTCAGCGTGATAAAGGATATCCCAGGGGTCTCGTAGTAAGAACCATCCGGGCGACTACCGGGCCCCCGATTCATCCAGTGGGTAACCAAATTGTTATCGGCTCCGGTGTAGACGCCCATGTAGGGAAACGTCCAGCCTTCCCAGCCCACCTGCATATCGCGGCCATAGTGGGTGGCTTTAATCTCATCGATACCATTGGCAGTGACATCCATTACCCCGGCATACTGGCAGGTATATACACAGTCCTGTGCGTAGAGTGCATCCACAAAGACAATCCAGTCACCGCTGCGCGACGCTTCCTCATGGGCAGCGATTAACCTGTTTGCCGTTGCCCGCAACAACTTATCACTTAATCCACTCATCGGGTTTTCCCCCTAGGGTCGCATGAACTGCCCGCCATCCACATTCATAATGTGACCAGTGATCCAGCTGGCCTCATCAGAAAGCAAAAACAGGGCGGCATCTGCCATGTCCTTGGGCTGCCCCAGACGCTTAATCGGCATACTCTTGATCATTTCCTGAGCGTAGTCGCCCGCTGTTTTAGCTAAGGCACCGGTATCCGTGGGGCCCGGTGCAATCGCGTTGATACGGATTTTGCGCCAGCCCAATTCATTCGCAAGACTCTGGGTGATGCCGTTCACTGCAAGTTTAGCCACACCGTAAAACCCCGTACTCATCCACGCTGCGGTAGAGGACTGATTGATAATCGCCCCGCCCCCGCAAGCGGTCATGTGGTCAACGACAGCGCGTGTCATAATGACGCAGCCGTGAGCATTGATACGCATAAACTTTTCCAGGTAATCCATATCAACGTTCATATAGCCTTCAATTTTCATATCACCAAAAATAGCGGCGTTATTGATCAGATAGTTAATTGCGCCGAACTTATCCATGACGGCCTTGGCACAGGCCTTAGTGGAGTCTTCACAACCGACATCTGTTTTTACAAACAGCGCACTACCACCACCGGCATTTATTTCATCTGCAACGCGCTGTCCACCCTCTTCACTCAGTTCAGCGATCACGACATTCATGCCCCGCTCGGAACATGCCTTGGCGTAGCCCTCTCCAATACCACCGCCAGCGCCAGTTACGATAATTGTTTTGCCGGTAAAATCCATGTCGAACTCCTAGGTTAGTTATCCTTTGGGTGTTAGCGTGCTGGGGCGAATCTCCAGTAGGTCGACCGCTACGCCCGGAGGCTGCAACAATGCGTAACGCACGGCTTCTGCCACTTGATCAACTTCCATACCAGTATCCATATACTTGCCCACATCTTTCCAGGCGGTAAATCCAGCGTCCATTGCATCTCCGTCCCACGCATCCGCAAAACTGGTCCAGGCACCACCGGGTCGAATACAGGTCACTCCAATCCCGTCCGGCTGAAGTTCCACGCGTAAGTCCCGCGTAAAACGTTCGACAGCGGCCTTCGTGGCAGCATAGATCGAGAGGTGACACATCTCGTCATAGTGCCAGGCACTGGCCGATGAAATATTAACAATGCACGGATTTTCAGCGCCTCGCAGCAGAGGTATAGCAGCCTGTGAGCAAAACACGGTGCC
>PKCY01000089.1 GCA_002862985.1 Haliea sp. | reverse complement strand
ATATGATCCAGCGCGTTACCAAACGCTGTGGTACGCAGGTCTGGTTCGAATGTGACGGGTCTCAGGCCGTGTTCGCCCATAAAGTTGTCGACGAATGCCTGACGAGTGTCGCTCCAGGTGTTAAGGTCTCCGGCCAGGATGACTGGTCCAGGGTGATTAAGCAGAACGTCTGTGAGTGCACCCAGTTGCATTTGCAGGCTCTGCAAGCCCAAATCGAAGTTAACGGCATGCAGATTGATTGCCAGCAGGCGGTCTTCACGACCCTGCAACGGGAACTCGGTAATGCTGGTAGCTTTAGCCGTTCCCAACCAGGGCTCTATGGAAGTCAGCATGCAGCTGGAACTGGACGATTCGCTGCTCAGTGTCATAACACCTGTTTCGAGCGTCGCCGTGCTGTAGCCCGCGGCAAAAACTGAATGCAAGCCAGCGGGAATTACGCTGGGTATTTTCGCCTGCAATGACGCTTCCTGAATAAAAACCAGATCTATATCCCGGCTGACACTGACCAGATCTTTGGCCCAGCCAGCGTTGCTCCCTTTCTGGATATTCCAGCTCAACACTTCCAGATTGCTGGATAGCTGCCTGCTCTCCAAAGAGGCGTCCTGACCCAGCACAGACAAACATGACGCTTGCTCGTTATCGGCTGAGGCCAAAGCCAGGCGGGCAACCAGCAGCATACTGCCCATCAGCCAGAGGTATTTGCTGAACCTATTTGTGAACATTGTTTGTGTCTGCCGCAAAACCCTTGCCATTGTATCGCACACCCTGTGGGAGTATGCGTGCAGTGAATAGTTCCGTGCTCCCGTCATGGCGAGTGTTGATTTAAACATTAGCAGGCGCTGATGTTTGCGACGGGCAGGGTGCTAATTCCCTCGTCGCAGGCGTTGCAGATAGTCATGTTGCCAGCTCCCTCAGACAGCGAAGGCGGCGCCCCCAGCGGACTTTTTACCGTGGATAGTGGAAACTTGCGATCCAGCTTATCTATTGTTGAACGAGCGTGTCAGCTTATTTTACACATTCCGCTTCAATGGCTGGAGGCAACACCGGCGGCGCTGCCGGTTAATCGGCAACTTATTGATTTATCGTGGTCAACACTCTTTTGGCATGTATATTGCAAATTTCAAGTGGTAGGCCAAATGCGGAAAATGTATTCGGCCGGTTGACTGATTTCTAGGACTATTATGATGCCTGCGCGACTCAAAGCTACCTTCACTCTCGCACTGCTGGTGGTACTCGGCGCCGCGACTAATGCACACGCACTGGTAATGTCAGGCCACGTTCAACTGTATGCCCCGCCCCCGACAGACGCGCGATGGGAAGCTCTTGAGAACAATGACCACACACCTTTCTGGCTGGAAAGCAGCAATCTGGCTGTGGCCAATGCTTTTGGCGTGGACGTTATTCCATTTCTGAACAATGCCTCCGGACTGTATAACAACGGCAATGTGGTAAACCAATCAGCGTGGGCGGGGTCTCTGGGTGCGGACACTTACAGCAGCTACTTTCTGCATGCCGATAAACAGGGTGAAAATCGTACCTATACTGGCTCGATCACTTTCGATGAAACCATCGAGGGTCTTGTATTCCGAAGAACTAACCTCAATTTGACCGAGGCTATATTTGGTGCGGCTGGCACCGCTTACGCCACTGGAAGCGTAGCCCGGTTTGAACTAACCCCAAATGCGAGCTGGTTTCAGCTGTCCGACGATTTTCGAACCCTGACATTTCAAACATACGTCCCCCACGATTTGGATAATTTGAGAATCATCACAGGTACACCGACGAATCCGCCTGATATCTCAATCCCAGTGCCAGGTACCGCCGGCCTGATCGGGCTTGGCCTATTAATGGCTAGGCGCTTCTTGACCCATAGGCCATCTAAACGCGCTTAGGCGACAATCAGGTCTTCGCCGCATGCAATGAAAATGGCCGAAACAGCGGGTCTACCGCTAGATGAAAAATGAGTATTGCCGTTAGAAGTATTCGGTTTCCGCAGCGCTACGAATACCAACCTGAGGGATTGGACATGTGTCCGTTAGCAGTAATGAAAGGGCTTCCTTTACCTCAAACGCAAAATTTGTTTTTGAAATTCAGGCTGGTCATCTACTTCCGCCCTATCTGCACAGCACCCGCGCCCACGGAAAACAGGCAGTACGCCAGAAAATAGTAGAATCCGGCGCCGAGACTGGCGTGCATTGTCAGTATATCATTTGATTGTTCAGCTGCGCCTCCTGCAAGAAAAGCCACCAGGAGCCCCATCACGAACACATCTGCCATCGACCACTTGCTCAGGGCTGCGTTCAGCCCTAGTAGTGGCGAGCGCAGCTCATCCTTGACAGTAAAGAGGGCGCAAGCCTGCAAAAAAAGCTTGAACGTTGGCACCACCAGACTAAAAAGTACTATCAGAAGCGCAACACCGAGATAACCATTTCTGGCGAGGGACTTTGCCGTCCCCCAAATGGAGCGTGTGCTGGTATAAACAGTCAACTGCCCCTCGATCCGGTCGAACCCCAAAAAACTCGAGATGGCGCTGAGCATCTGTCCAGTTTGCGAGGTAACCCCCTGTTCGGTTACCAGATTGATGCCCAACTCTGCAATCTTCGATTTTTCAACGGTACCACTGAGGGTAAGGACCGGTTGAGTCACTCCCGGGTACAGCAAACCAATGGCAATCGCGATAAGCGACAGAATCATGAACTTCCGGGTTATGGACATATCAACTCCTGGGCGGAAGCGCGCATAATAGCGAAAAGCTGGATGCTGCGCACTAACAGGTACTGGGGTATGGTACGTATATAGGCGACTGGTCTGCTATTTTCAAGGGCAAACGATAGGCGCTAAGTTCGGTGGCTGATACTCCCTTTTACGTGCTGCAAAGTACTGATCCAATAACCGGCTGCAACCGCTTTTTTTGAACGATATAAACAAAAAAATATGATTCGAATTATTGTTTTTCTGGGTTCGCTAACGGCCATCGCGGCCGTTTCAACCGACATATATTTGCCAGCTATCCCAGATCTTGAAGAAAGCTGGAACGAACCCTTGACGCGTATCAATCTGGCATTATCCGGGTTCTTTGTCGCCTTTTGCTCATCCATACTATTGTTTGGCCCACTATCTGATCGCTTCGGTCGTAAAAAACCACTATTAGCGGGGATAGCTATATATTGTATCGCAAGCACCCTCTGCGCAACTGCCACCAATATAGAGCAACTCGTTCTGTATAGAATACTGCAAGGCTTCGGTGCGGGTAGCGCCTCGGCGATCAGCCTGGCAATCACCAAAGACCGATTCACCGACGATGAAGAACGAGGACGCGTACTTTCCTATATCGCAGTTATTATGGCTATAGCGCCAATGCTAGCTCCAACATTAGGCGCAGTGATACTAAAGATTTCTGAGTGGCAGATGATTTTTATTTCTCAAGCGGTGTTTGGACTCCTCCTTTGGGTCAGCGTTGCCGCAATGAACGAGAGCCTCCTCACCAGAGAATCAATAAACGCCAAAGAAATAGTATCGAGATATTTTTCATTCTTTTCGAACTCGAGATTTTTTTCGTATAGCGTGATTTCCAGCCTCCTAATGGCACCAATGTTTGCCTATATTGCTGCCTCATCAACTATTTACCAAGAGACAATGAAACTAGAAGCACTGCAGTACGGCTTCTTATTCGCGTTCAACGCGTTGTCGCTAATGCTGGGAAATTTGGTGTACGTGAGCTTACAAAAAAAGTACGGAGACCGAAATCTTATCGTACTGGCCATTGCGATAGCCATGATGGGGGCGGTCATTCAATTTTCACTTTCCTCTTTCCAAAATGTCGCAACGTTTGCTTTACCGATGTTTCTAATCACTTTTGGTGTAGGAATTGGTAGGGCGCCGTCGGTAAACTCTGCGCTGGAATCAATTAACAAGCATGTGGGGATTGCCTCATCGATAATTGTTTTCAGCAATTTCTTCATCGCCAGTATAGCGATGCTCATCGCTTCGATTGATTTTGAGAATCGAGTAGCCGTAATTGCGATTTTCGCACTATGTAGCTGCACGACGAATGCATTAATTATGCTTAAGCTGCTTCGCTTTCCCAAAACTTAGGCTTACGACAGGGTCCGCCACCAATTGCACAAAAAAATCGCATCGACGCATCAGATTGAGAAACCAGCTATACGCGGGGAACCCATGAAAACGTAAATCTGTTGACCGATGCTTCCTAGCTGTGATTTATTCCTATATCTGACAGATACCCAGCCAAACGATAATGCCAACACTGTTCAAAAGAATACTCCTTACAATACTGCTAGTTTTAGTGGCGGCATCGTTATGGGTTGCCAGCCGCCCGGACATGAGCGAAGTTGGCATTCCCTACGCGGAGGCAGCTCCGGCAAATTCCGGGCTGAGAGTGCGTTGGTTAGGTGTGGCGACGCTATTGTTCGATGATGGCGAGACACAGATCATGACAGACGGTTTTGTATCGCGCCCATCAGCGTTGGATTTATTATTGAAAAGGCCGATTGCCCCTGACATCGAAGCGATTACAGGTGCTATTGACGGCCAAAAAATTAACCGACTCGCAGCAATCATGCCCGTTCACTCACACTATGACCATGCGATGGATACGGCCGATTTCGCGCGTATGACGGGTGCCGATATTTTGGGGTCCCTGTCAACAGCTAATGTTGCGCGCAGCTCGTCGATGCCCGAAGCCCAAATAAAAATAGTCACCATCGGCGAACCATATTCTTACGGTCGCTTTACTATTACTTTTTACCCTTCAAAACATGCCCCCTTGTCTACCAATCTTGGTATAAGCGGCAGTGTGAAAGAGCCGTTCACATTGCCCGCGCCCTATACCGCGTGGCAAGAAGGGCAGAGCTACAGTATTCATATTGAACACCCTGAAGGAAGCGCGCTGGTACAAGGTAGTGCTGGTTATATTCCTGGCACACTGAGTGGCATTTCGGTGGACGCTGTTTTTCTGGGGACTGGTGGTCTCATCGATATGACACCAGACTATGTGTCTGCCTATATTGACGAGACCGTGCACGCTCTTGCACCTTCTCAGGTTTACATCATTCACCAGGACGATTTACTAGGCGAGTTTGGCAGTGTTGAACAAAATAAAATAAATTTGTCATTCGACCAGACCTTCGCTATTAATCTACTACAGTCAGTACTACCAGCGCGCTTGATGCAGATGCCATTTGGAGTGGATGTATCCCTCACCGATGTATCAATAGAAAAAAAATATAGCCATTAATGGCTACGGGTACCTGAGTATATTCCTCCAAAGCCCGCCAGATCATTATTTGTCATATTAATTCTATTTCAACTGGGCACCGCGCATGAATAGAACATTATTCCTTCTTGGGCTTGCAGGTGTTGATTACCGGAGAGAATGGGGACGAACCGCGATTGGTCGGCCTGGGAATAGCGCGCACAGTCAACGAACACCTGGCCTCGTGATAGTATCAATGTTGTCTTTCCTTGAGCGATCCAACGCACCGACACATATCTGACTATAGGGGCTGCTTCAATGCCGAATACAAGTGCGAACAAGCCTGCGCTAAAACGTACGGTAGGACTACTGCCGCTGACACTCATCGCAGCCGGCGGCATCCTTGGCTCCGGTTGGTTGTTTTCGCCCCTACTTACCGCGCAATTAGCAGGCCCGGCGTCTATCATCGCCTGGGTGATCGGGGCATTTGCCATGTTGTTGCTGGCGTTCACTTTTGCCGAGATTGCCAGCGTCCTGCCGGTTGCTGGGGGTATTGCGCGCATTCCCAGGTACACACACGGTGACATCACTGCTGCCGTCATTGGCTGGACCGCCTGGGTTGGCTATTGCACACAAGCTCCCATCGAAGTAGCTGTAGTGCTGCGTTACGCAGCAGTAAGCTGGCCCGCGTTGGTGGTGGATGCAAAATCCGGTGATCTGAGTGTTTTCGGCTTCACCATAGCCGCACTCATGTTGATCGTTTTTGTCATGATCAATGCGATCGGTGCCGTGGCCTTTGCCCGAGCCAACTCAGCCATTACCTGGCTGAAATTCGCTATACCGATAATTATCGCCATTACCTTTATTGCTAGTCGTTTTGACACGGAGAACTTTTCTTCAACGGCGGGCTTCGCACCTTACGGCTGGCACGGAATTTTATCTGCCGTATCGACCGGCGGGATTATTTTTGCGCTGATCGGGTTTCGACATGCGATAGATATGGCCGGAGAAACTCGTAATCCACGTAAAAATGTTCCGCTGGCGCTGATATTCGGATTGCTGATTCCCTTGGCTATTTATCTGCTTTTACAAGTTTCTTTCATAGGCGCCCTCTCAAAGGAAGAGCTGGCGAACGGCTGGGCAAACATTGAGTCTTCGCATGGCTTAGGCCCACTAGCAGCCGTCTCAATGGCGCTGGGTATCAGTTGGCTGACGGCCGTGATTTACGGCGGCGCTATAATTGGCCCTGCGGGTGGAGCGCTTGTGGCCACCGGATCAAACGCTCGACTTGCCTACGCCTTGTCTAGGAACCACTTTTTACCCGCGATATTTGCACGCTTGTCTCTGCGAGGCATCCCTATTTATGCGCTGTTGCTCAATTTCCTGCTGGGATTTTCACTGTTACTGTCACTGCAGTTTGATCAGATCGTTGCTATTAATTCCGCAGCGATCGTGTTGTCTTTCTCTATTGGGCCTGTAGCGATGATTGCATTGCGACGGCAAATACTGAATCCACCTGATCGATTTAATATTCCCGCGCCGCGCCTGGTTGCGGTACTTGGCTTTATAGTATCTGCGCTCATCGTTTACTGGAGTGGATGGACCAGCATGCAGGTATTGCTACTGGTAATAGTCACTGCACTTATCACGTTGTTTGTTAAACGTATGGTCTTCGAGCGGAAGTCCCTAGACACCTTCGATACACGAGAAGCATTATGGTTACTGCCGTATTTGGGGTCTTTAACACTGGTATCCTGGCTTGGAAATTTTGGCGGCTCTGGCCTAATCCCATTTGGTTGGGATATCGTTCTGGTTATTCTATTAGCGTTGCTCAATTTTAGAATCGCAAATTGGTGCGCACTGGACAACGAGAAAGCCAAAGTCTACCGGGAAGCGCATAAACCACCGCCAGGCTCAGAGTTTGATGAGCCCCCCTGATAGTCGATATATCTTGGAACAGGAGTGCGAGCCCCCTATATGGAGTCTAACCAATTCCTCGCTCAACACCTTCCCAGAAAGGAGCACGCAATACTTTCTTGAGAATTTTACCGGATGGATTGCGCGGCAATTCGTCGATGATCTCCAATTGCCGTGGGATTTTGTAACCGGCAATTTTGTCCCTACAGGATTCAACAAGTTCTTCTAACGTGAGCGTCACATCAGCCTTGGTAACGACAAAAGCTAACAGAGCCTCACCGTATTTATCGTCTGGAATACCGATTACCGCAACATCCACTACTGCATCATGAGTGGCGATCGCATTTTCTACCTCAACCGGATAGATGTTCTCACCGCCACTGACCACCATGTCCTTGATACGGTCTTTGAGATAGAGATAGCCCTCCTCGTCCATATAGCCAGCATCGCCAGTATGCACCCAGTTATCAGTGAGATTAGTCGTCGTCGCCTCAGGCAGATTGTAGTAGCCAATCATATTGGTTTCCGATTTCAGCCAGATTTCACCCACTTCTCCTGGCGACTTTTCGTTGCCATTCGAATCCACCACTTTCGCCGCTCCGCCGATAGAGGGTCTGCCACAGGACCGAAGTAGCTCAGGCCTGCCATCCAGTGCTTTGCGATGATCCTCAGCTGAGAGATTAACCACAGTACCTGTGGTTTCGGTCATGCCGTACATCTGCACAAAATCACATTGAAAAATGGCCAAGGCTTTGCGTAGGACGGTCTCGGAAATAGGCGAAGCGCCATAGAATATTTGCCGCAGCTTACTGAAATCCCGCTGCTCTATATCGGGTATCTGCAACACCATCATGATCATTGCGGGCACCATAAAAACGCTGTCCACCGGATACTGTTCTATATCGTCTACCAACCGCGCGGGGTCGAAGCCTTTGTGTAGCAGCGCATGTTGACCGTGATAAAGACTCGAAAAAAGTGAACCCGCACCACCGATGTGAAACAACGGCGCACAGATAATACCTGCACTACCTTGCGCAGAGCGGTGCGGAGTGGCGATCATATTCATCATGCACAATGTCAAAATATTATAGTGGGAACTCACCACCCCCTTGGGATTTCCAGTGGTACCACTGGTATAGAGCTGAATGACCGCCTCATGCTGGTCCACCTCTACAACCGGCGAGTCGGCGGAGAAGGCTGCAAGCCAGCTTTCCAGGTGGTGGTCATCAGACTCCCAACCGGTGGCTATCACTATCTCCTGGGGTAACTGGCCTCTGAGTGCCTCGAGTGTCGACTCCATACCTTCCAGCACCAACAGCACGCGAGTAGCAGAATCACTAACAATGAAACCGATTTCTGCCGGGGCCAGTCGAAAATTCAGCGGTACAGCTACCGCGCCCACTTTACTTGCCGCCATAAATAAAAGGCAGTGCTCGATACTATTTTCACTGAGAATAGCCACTCGTTCACCCTTGGCAACGCCCAGCGCTAGGAGGCCATTGGCCAACTGGTTAGTCAGGGCCAGGATTTCACCGTAGCTCCGACTTGTCTTCTCCAATGAAAGACAGGGTGCGTCGGGACCGTTGCGCCCATAATAATCAAGAAACTGATGAACCAGCACTGTACGTCTCCTTAAAAATACCCAAAAATCTTTAACCCATTATTATAAACGTAACTTGCCCTGTCTTTCGATCAATACCTTTCCTGTTGTGGGCGCCTAGACTCCTCCTCCGTGTCATCTGTACTTTAAAAGAGCATCGGCGGGCGCCTGCGAGTGGTATTCCCCTAGTGACTAAATTGCAACAACGCTGAATCACTAGCGGGCAACTCACCGGTCTGGCATTAACAGATGACTAGCTGGTCATCAACTGGTGCGTGTATACTAGGGTCCACCTTTATAATATTAAACAACAGACATCCCTACCCTCTCCTGACTGGCACATACTATGCCCTCTTCTCAAATAAACGCGAAGGTACTGAATCCCAATTCATTGAACCTGGTGCAAGTCGCAGTCTACGATCGCCTGATTGACGCGCCCCTCAATCGCGCGTGGGAAAACGTTCTCGACTGGGCTCACCTACCCTACCTGCACGAAACCACCTTTGATTACGCAGAGCTACAAGACGCGGGCGACTGGGGCTGGCGCACTTGGTCGAACGCCTCTCATACCGATCATATAGAACTTACCGTCGCTGACACCGATAGTTATGTTGCGCGAAGCTATCAGTCCGGGCAACAGGTTTCAGAAATCTGGACAACACTGACCGCACAAGGTGACCAAACAAAGGTGCATGTCGAATTTCACTTCCCGGATGTGGACACCGAGATCGTCGATAGAATGGGCGCGGCCATTCTTTCTTTATACACCAAGCTATGGGATGAAGATGAGCAGATGATGCGGCAGCGCCACACGCGTTTGCTGGAAAAAAGAGCCAAGGACAGTGAGGCCAATCTCGGCAGTGAGTCTGATCTACGTCAACACCTGAAGAACGGCGGAAAATTACTTTTTCAGCTTCAAAGGCGCGAATATCAGCTGCGTGAAGTTGACGGCACGCTTATTGCCCATTCCTCGATCTGCCCACACCGGCTGGGACCATTGGCAGACGCCGATATATCAATCGGCAAGCTTCGCTGTCCCTGGCATGGATATGAATTTGACCTTGAATCTGGAAAATGCATCTCTCCAAAGGATGCCGATTGCCATTTGGCGCCAGCTCCAGATCTTTGCCGTGTGAGTGGGGACATTATCGCCCGCTTGTAACCGGCATTATCCTAATCGCTAAACTCCAATAGCTCTGAGCCTCCATCCACCAACTCACCGGCCTTGTAATAAAAGCTGACTACCTGGCCGTCTGCTGGTGCGCGCACAGTATGCTCCATCTTCATGGCTTCCATGACCAACAGCGCATCGCCCTTCTTCACCTTGGCTCCTGCATCAACCAAAAGCGCCACCATAGTACCGTTCATGGGGGCCGCCAGGCCACCACTTGTGTCCATGTGATCTGCAGTTCCTACATCGGGCTTACCTAACTTGAAGGTTAGCGCACTTTCGACCCCATAGAGAAAAAAACTGTTCTCGTGTTCAGCGACCGTAACCTTAAATTGGTAGCCATCAATTTCCGCGCGTAAGACATTGCCTTTCAACGTGCCCCGCGCCTGGACGGTATCGCCGCGAAAAGCAATGCTGTAGTGGGTTTCAGAGTCAATCTGCTTTTGTTCTGTCTGGATCAAATATTCGCTATCGCGCAAAATTATTTTAAGCGTGCGGACGTTACGCTCGACCGAGCGCCAGGCGTTTCTAAAGTTCCACGGGGATGTAACATCGCCACTAAGAACATACTCATGCTCGGCCTTTCTATTTTCAATGAGCAACAAAGACAGAGCTGCCAGAGGGACATCTTTTTCCAAGTCCTGAGAAGTATCCCGAAATATATCAGCGTGATGCTTCTCAATAAAACCCGTATCAAGGTCGGCCGCTCCAAATGGCTGACAGCTAGCAAGGTTATACATAAACTCAATGTTAGTTGCTATACCGCTGATACGATATTCGCTCAACGCATTTGTTAACCGCCGCAGGGCTTTGTCTCTGTCTTCGTCCCAGACAATCAATTTAGCAATCATCGGGTCGTAATAAACACTAACCTCATCACCTTGTTGAACACCTGTGTCAATTCGAACATGGTCACTGGCTTCAGGTGTCTCAATAGCGCCCAGAGTGCCCGTAACGGGCAGGAAATCGTTGGCAGGGTCTTCGGCATAAATACGTGCCTCGAATGCGTGCCCACGAATATTGAGTCTATCTTGCCGCAGCGGCAGGT
Organism: Haliea sp.; assembly: GCA_002862985.1. Classification (GTDB taxonomy): domain Bacteria; phylum Pseudomonadota; class Gammaproteobacteria; order Pseudomonadales; family Halieaceae; genus Marimicrobium. The sequence continues at coordinate 9,458 of PKCY01000089.1, read as the reverse complement.
TTTCACCGGCGGCAACCCGTATTTGCCACTCAACCAAATCCTGGCCGGAGATCATTTCTGTCACGGGATGTTCCACTTGGAGGCGAGTATTCATCTCCATGAAATAAAAAGAGCCCTCGCTGTCGCTTCCACTACCATCTGAACCAGCACAGTCGAGCAGGAACTCTACAGTACCGGCACCTTCATAATTAATCGCGAGCGCCGCTTGAATGGCGGACTTGCCCATGCCGCTGCGTAACTCTGGCGTCATGCCGGGCGCTGGAGCCTCTTCAATGACCTTTTGATGACGGCGCTGAACCGAGCAATCGCGTTCAAACAAATGAACAGCATTTCCATTTTTGTCAGAAAATATCTGAATCTCGATATGGCGGGTCTGTGTTAAGAACTTTTCCACCAGCATAGTGTCGTCACCAAAAGCGTTGAGTGACTCACGTTTTGCAGCAGCCAGCGCATCATCAAACTCACCTTCGCTCCAGACTGGCCGCATGCCCTTACCGCCACCGCCGGCGGTTGCTTTGAGCAACACCGGGTAGCCTATATCATTAGACGCTTTGCGAAGAATATCCGGACTTTGATCACCCCCATGGTAGCCAGGCACCAGTGGGACACCCGCTTTCCCCATAATTTTTTTAGCTGCAGATTTAGAACCCATTACTTCGATAGCACCTACAGGCGGACCAATAAACGTAATGTCATTATCCAGACAGGCAAGGCAGAAGGCTGCATTCTCTGATAGAAAGCCGTAGCCCGGATGAATAGCCTGGGCGCCCGTTTTGATGGCGGCATTAATCACATTGTCAATCTGTAAATAGGAATCTCGCGATGGAGCAGCGCCGATGTATACCGCTTCGTCAGCCATGGCCACATGCAGCGAGTTCCTGTCGATATCGCTATATACAGCAACGGTTCTAATTCCCATCCGACGTGCAGTGCGAATAACCCGGCAGGCAATTTCACCGCGATTAGCTATCAGAATTTTGTCTAACATGGCGTTCATTTCCGTTCATCAATAGTCTGTCTCGGCACATCACATCCGGAAGATGCCAAATTTAGTGTCTTCAATTTCTTTATTTAGACTGGCAGAAAGAGTCAGGCCCAATACCATGCGTGTGTCGGCCGGGTCGATAACGCCATCGTCCCATAATCTTGCTGACGCGTAGTACGGATGACCCTGTTTCTCATAGTCGTCGATGATCGGCTGCTTGAATTGCGCCTCTTCCTGTTCGCTCCACTCTTCGCCGGCTTTCGTTTTTTGATCGCGTTTTACCTGAGCTAAAACACCGGCAGCTTGCTCACCACCCATTACCGAAATTCGCGCATTTGGCCACATGAACAGGAAGCGCGGATCGTATGCTCGACCGCACATACCGTAATTACCTGCACCGAAGGAGCCACCCACCAGTACAGTCAGTTTTGGCACTTGCGCCGTAGCGACCGCGGTCACCATTTTTGCGCCATGCTTGGCGATACCATCGTTCTCGTATTGTTTACCCACCATAAAGCCAGTGATATTTTGCAGAAACACCAGGGGAATCTTACGTTGGGCGCAAAGCTCAATAAAGTGTGCTCCTTTTTGGGCCGATTCACCAAACAGAATGCCATTGTTGGCCACAATACCAACCGGGTAACCAAATATTCGGGAAAAACCACAAACCAATGTTGTGCCGTATAAGGCTTTGAATTCATCGAACTCAGATCCATCAACGATGCGTGCAATAATTTCTCGAACGTCATAAGACTGGCGCGAGTCTTTGGGAATGATCCCGTAGATTTCTCTAGCGTCATAGAGGGGCTCTACTGATTCCTTGATGTCCATAACAAGAGGCTTGATGCGATTCAATCTGGCGATAGCATCACGCGCCAGTTGCAAGGCGTGGTTGTCATTTTGCGCAAGGTGATCGGCGACTCCCGAGGTACGGCAGTGCACATCTGCGCCACCCAACTCCTCCGCGGTAACCACCTCGCCGGTTGCCGCTTTAACTAAGGGTGGACCCGCCAGAAAAATAGTACCTTGCTCTTTAACAATGATCGACTCATCTGCCATTGCCGGCACATAAGCACCGCCGGCAGTACAAGAACCCATGACAACCGCAATTTGAGGAATGTTGCGTGCCGACATATTGGCCTGATTAAAAAATATGTGTCCAAAGTGATCGCGATCGGGAAACACTTCATCCTGGTGCGGCAGATTGGCACCGCCGGAGTCAACCAGATAGATACAGGGGAGATTATTTTCCTGCGCGATAGTTTGTGCGCGTAAGTGCTTTTTTACCGTGAGGGGGTAGTAGGTTCCTCCCTTGACGGTGGCATCGTTGGCGACAATCACGCACTCCTGGCCCTTGACCCGGCCTACACCCGTAATTATACCGGCGGCATGCACATTCTCGCCATACACATCCATGGCTGCCAGCTGTGATAACTCCAAAAACGGAGAGCCGGGATCGATTAAGGCTGCAACCCTGTCTCTGGGTAACAATTTCCCGCGAGACAAATGACGATCCCGCGATTTTTCGCCCCCGCCCTCTCTTATTGCTTCCAGCGTCGCCTCTAAATCCTTAACCTGGCCTTGCATGTGTTCAACATTAGACGCAAATTCTTCAGTTCGAATGTTTATGTGCGTTTTCAAAATTCCCATTTTTCTACCTGCACCGTTATCAGTCATTACCAGAAAAAGAACAAACGATTACTTCGTTTCATTAAAGAGTTCGCGCCCTATCAGCATGCGGCGAATTTCACTGGTGCCAGCACCTATTTCATACAGTTTGGCGTCACGCAATAAGCGGCCTGTTGCAAACTCGTTAATGTAACCGTTGCCTCCCAGTGCCTGGATCGCTTGCAGTGCCATTTGAGTGGCGCGTTCAGCGGTATAGAGAATCACGGCTGCAGCGTCTTTGCGGCTTTCCTGGCCTCTATCGCAAGCTTTTGCCACAGCGTACAAATAGGCGCGTGAGGCGTTCAGCTCAGTGTACATGTCGGCCACCTTCCCCTGCATAAGCTGAAACTCCCCAATGGACTGGCCAAATTGTTTGCGATCGTGAATATACGGCACTGTAATGTCCAGACACGCTTGCATGATGCCCACAGGACCACCGGACAGGACAGTGCGTTCGTAGTCCAGGCCACTCATCAGCACTCTTACGCCATCCCCCTCCTTGCCAAGTATGTTTTCTGCAGGCACCTCACAGTCCTGAAAGATCAATTCACAGGTGTTGGAGCCGCGCATACCCAGCTTATCCAGCTTTGTATTGCGAGAAAATCCAGGGTAGTCACGCTCGACAATGAAAGCCGTCATCCCCCAGGCACCCTTTTCGCTATTGGTTTTTGCATAGATCACATAAGTGTGGGCATCAGGACCGTTGGTGATCCACATTTTGTTGCCGTTGAGAATATACGTATCTCCTTGCTTGTCGGCACGTAACTTCATGCTGACAACGTCACTGCCAGCATTGGGCTCCGACATCGCAAGAGCACCTACATGCTCTCCCGAGCAAAGTTTTGGCAGATACTTTAGCTTTTGCGCTTCGCTTCCATTTTTATGAATTTGGTTGACGCACAGATTGGAGTGAGCGCCGTAAGATAAACCAACAGAGGCTGAAGCGCGTGATATCTCTTCCATCGCCACGGTGTGCGCGAGGTAGCCCATATTGGTTCCACCGTATTCCTCAGAAACAGTCACTCCCAATAGGCCCATGTCGCCTAACTTGGCCCACATGTCTGCCGGGAACTCATTATTTTTGTCAATTTTCTCGGCTCTTGGCGCCAGCTCTACTTGAGCAAATTGGTATACGCTGCTGCGTAACATGTCGATGTCCTCCCCGAGATCAAAGTTAAGTGTGGGGTAGCTCGTGTTCATATTTTTCTCCGCTGAAAAAACGAATAGGATGGCTGCGACAATACGTTCAATTTGACGTGACTAATTGCGACTTGTGAATCGCTGCAAGGCAGCGCTCTTCAGATTCTTGCAGGTCGAGCAGCATAATCCCTATATCGTGCTGCTGGTGCTTCAACTGCTCGCGCTTTTTCCGGATACTTTCGCACAACGTTGTTAACTGTTCTTCGTTATTACTGGATGGGTCATACATCTTGATGATTTCACCACTTTGCTCGAGTGAAAATCCCAAACGCTTGCCACGCAGAATCAATTTTAGTTTGGTGCGATCTCCAGCTGAGTAAATGCGGGTTTGGCCCCGGCGGGACGGACTGAGTAAGCCTTTATCTTCGTAAAAACGAATAGTCCGAGTGGTAATATCGAACTCTTTGGCCAGATCGGAAATGCTGTAGGTGTTCATTACGATAGTTCCCCTCATTGGCGGGCCTCAGGTACGACCCAGATGAAGTTGCAAATCATTAGCGAATCTTCAATAGTGAGGACTGATGTTACTTTACCTTTACGTTAACGTAAAGGTAAAGTAACATCGCCTAATTCAATCCACAAATGCGCATACAGCAGTGGCCGCGAAGGCTTACAGTCCTCCATGCGCAGGGCAAACGACTGAGAGAGACAGATGGTGGCACCGGAACAATATCAAGACATTCGCGACGCAGTGGCAAAACTCTGCGCGCAATTCCCAGGCAAGTACTGGCAAGCATTGGATAAAGGGGACGATTACCCCACTGATTTTGTGCGTGCTCTCACTGAGTCCGGCTATCTCTCTATCCTTATTCCTGAAGAATACGGTGGCGCGGGCTTACCGCTGTCGGCCGCTTGTGCCGTACTGGAGGAAATTCAACGGAGCGGCTGCAACGGCGGCGCATGTCACGCGCAAATGTACACAATGGGAACGCTTTTGCGGCACGGTAGCGAGCTACAAAAGCGACAATACCTGCCCGCGATAGCCAGCGGTGAGCTTCGTCTTCAGGCGTTTGGTGTGACCGAGCCAGGCAGCGGGACCGATACCACTCGAATACAAACGCATGCGCGACGCGATGGGCCCGATGGCGATTACATCGTCAATGGCCAGAAAGTATTTATTTCCCGCACGGAGCACTCGGATCTGATGATCTTACTGGTGCGCACTGCAGCACGCGAGAACAGTGCCAAGCCTACCGGTGGCATGTCCGTACTGTTAGTGGATCTGCGCAGTGCCTTAGGGAATGGATTAACGATCAAACCTATCGAAACTATGATGAATCACGCCAGCACAGAACTGTTTTTCGATGATATGAGAGTGCCGGCGGCTAATTTGATTGGCGAGGAAGGCCGCGGATTTTCCTATATTGTAGATGGCATGAACGCCGAACGTATCCTAATTGCCGCAGAGTGTATCGGTGATGCTCGCTTTTTCATTGACCAGGCAAGCCTTTATGCAAAGGAGCGAGAAGTCTTCGGCAGACCAATTGGACTGAATCAGGGAATTCAATTTCCTATTGCAAGGGCACATATTCAAACAGAGGCCGCTGATGCGATTGTGAAACGAGCGGCTATGAAGTTTGAGCGCACAGAGCCCTGCGGTTCAGACGCCAATATGGCGAAACTATTGGCCTCTGAGGCTTCATGGCAGGCGGGCGATACCTGCATTCAAACATTCGGTGGCTATGGATTTGCCACTGAATACAACATCGAACGAAAATTTCGTGAAACACGCTTGTATCAGGTAGCGCCAATTTCCACTAATTTGATTCTCTCCCATGTTGCAACGCATGATCTGGGCTTGCCCAAATCTTTTTAGAGAACATCGATGGCAAAAGTACTTGAGATCGACCACCTGCGCACCTGGATTGGCAATCAAGACATTGGCACCGACACCCTAACGCCAGAGCTCCTAAAACGGTTCAGAGCGACGCTTGGCGGCTACACTGAACTTGGGCCAAAGGTTCCGCTGGGGGTTCATTGGTGTCTGGCACAGCCCGCAGTTAACAACGAGGGTCTAGGAGTCGATGGCCATCCTGCTAAGGGGGAGTTTTTGCCTCCTGTCCCACTGCCTCAGCGAATGTGGGCATCGAGTCGCGTTAAGTTTCATAAGCCCCTACGGGTCGGCGTGCCCATTGGCAGAACATCCACCATTGCGGATGTTATATCCAAGCAAAGTGCTGCGTCCGGTACTCTGGTTTTCGTGCACATTGATCATACGTTTACGCAGGACAACGAGAAGCTTATCGCGGAAAAGCAAGTAATCGTATACCGGCATTTTTCAGCGCTCAAGCAAGCTGAACCAGCACCACTAGCCAAACCGTCGCCCAGACTCCCACAGTCAGCAGGTCGCACGCTGAATATTTTACCGAACAGCACGCTTCTATTCCGCTACTCCGGAATGACATTTAATGGTCATCGTATACATTACGACCACACCTATGCCACGACTCAGGAGGGGTATCCTGGCCTGGTTGTGCAGGGGCCACTCATGGCGACGCTACTGATGAACCTGGCGCAGGCCAGTCGACGCCAAGATGTAATGCAAGTGTTTGAATTTCGGGGTGTGGTGCCAACATTCGTCGATCAACCCGTCCAGGTTACAGTGTTGGACGATAGCGCTGAGTCGTTGGAGATTAGAAATCATGACAGTGATTTGGTCATGACGGCCAGTGCAGAGTTTGAGAGCACTGAGCTAACAAGCTGAGCTGGACGCTTCAGTGCACGGCTTTGAATGTAATACTTATGTTATTAAAACTGGAAGTACCACCGGCGACACAAATGGCCCGGGTTGCCGAATAGGCAAATTACTTCGCGTCTCGATTGCACTCCAGCCAACCGATACTGTGGCTCCCATCATCGAAGCTGCAGCGGATCAATGAACGGCGGTACTCGCTGCGATGAGGCGTTGAAAATGTATGGGTAATATCAATTTCAGTGCCTGAGATCGTTTCAATAGTTCCCTGAATCTTGCGGCCGCTTTCGCACAGTAGCTTAAATGACCCACTGACAGCCTGAGTGGGATTATCGCTATCAAAATTGAGCGCAAGTTCTGTCTCAGACAACTGCTCCATCTCTTCACCGTGACCGTGGTAGTAGCCCATAGTGATTAGCGGCCATTCAGGTATCTGAACCTGCGTAGCAAGTAGGCTAAAGTGTTCATTATTGACGACAAAGAACTGCCACCCCATATCCCAGGGGCGCGGCCCCCAGGAATGATCGCGCTCGCCTCGCACTATTAACTCAGTTTCTTCTCCGTCGATTCGCATCAATCCCTGAGATTTCGTCGGCTGTTCGTATCGGTCTGTGCTGAAGTTAGCGGCACTATGACTGTCAACTTCACCACCACCGCGAGAGTATGGAGGGCCGATAGCATTGATGTTGAGTTCCAGTTGAACGGGTTTGACCATGCCCTGCCTGGTGCCGCACAGTACGCGCGCAAATCCGCTCACTCTCAGCTCACCGCTACGCAGCGGTTGTTGGGGCTGATATTTAAACTCGAGGCCCCAGCCCTTGTAGGAAAACGCGTTCTTTTTCGAATCTCCGTCGTCTTCACAACCTAGCTGCAAAGCTGAGAACGGCAGGCGATATTCCTCAATGACTAGCCACTCAGTCCCGTTATAGAGGTATAACCAGAACAATACGCGCTGCTGCACTGGATGCCAGCCAACGCGGCAATGCCCTGCATTGCTGCCGGTAGCATCGTACCAATCAAAGAAATAGGATTCGTTCCAATCGGGATGATCAGTACTGAACGGGTGGTGGTATTCATCTTTTAGCTGAATACCGAATTTACTCACATCAAATTCTGCGCTCATTGGAAATACTACTCCGCCTTTAAGTCTCTAATGATTTTTCCCCACATCGTATCAGGCGCACCATACGGCGCATAGATCGCCAGGCGATCGGCATAGGCGCCGTATTTATCTTTTAGTTTATCCGCAATTTCTTCTGGCTTACCCTTAGTCGTAAAGGCCTCGACGAAATCATCGTCAATATAAGAGGCCAACTCATCCCACTTACCCTCTTTTGATAGCTTGTTCAGCTCAGGCTGCAGATCACCGTAACCGACGGCTTCCATAGGCGGTCGATACGCAGGCGTTGTTGCATAAAAGCCGAGTAGATCCTTGATGCTTTTCTCCGCAATTTGAATTGCCTCATCGGTTTCACCCGTAATCACCATGGCGTTCACTTGCAATAGAAAGTCTTCGCGCCGTCGACCTGCTTTGGCGAGTCCTCGATCAACTGCCGGCAACGCATGGCCTTCGAGAAAAGGTAGGCTGTTGAAGGGATGTACGATAAGTCCATCGGCAACCTCGCCCGCCACTTCTGTCATTTTTGGGCCCAGTGCTCCCAGCAGAATGGGTGGAATACCATAGGGATTGGGACCGGGATTAAACATTGGCGTCATCAGAGTGTGTCGATAATATTTCCCTTGGAAATCAAGCCTCGTATCATTTTGCCAGCAATCAAAGAAAGCCTTCACAGCAAGTATATATTCCCGCATACGTGCCGCCGGAGGACTAAATTCAATACCAAAACGCTTTTCGATATGCGCTTTGATTTGTGAGCCGATACCCAGATAAAACTTACCCTTGGAAAATTTCTGTAAATCCCAGGCCTGATAGGCAATATGGGCCGGGTTTCGCGGGAAAGCCACTGCTATACCGGTCATTATGTCGAGATCGGAAGCGTGTTCGCTGGCTAAAGCCAGAGGTAGAAACGGATCCCAGCTGCCTTCAAGGGAGTAAACACCATCGTACCCAATGGCCTCCAACCGTTTTGCTTCATCCGCCGCTGTATCCATACCAGCATAAAAAGGTCCATCAATTTTCATCAAAAACTCCCGGTGGATGTTCAGTCTGTTGATTGTTCAAGGTGTGCGCCGCGACTTCGCAATTGTCGCATGTTATCAGAATGTTAGCCGTAGTCTTCGCTAACAGTGGCGCGGTTACTTGCTCAGTTTGAAATTTCTTGGTTAGTCTCATGTCTTCAATTCAATCAAGTCTCGATATTGCTCCAGTGCCTCAGGATTCGCTAGCGCATCTATATTATTTACCGGCTCCCCTTGCACAACATTGCGCACCGCTAACTCGACAATCTTGCCGCTGAGCGTGCGCGGCACATCGGTCACCCGAAGTATCTTTGCCGGCACGTGTCGAGGCGTGGTGTTGTCGCGAATGGTATTACGAATACATGTTCGTAGGTCATCGTTGAGTGACAGCTTTGACTCGAGCACTACAAACAGCACAACACGCACATCATCATGCCACTGCTGACCTATGACAATACTCTCAACAACGCCTTCCACTTTTTCCACCTGCCTATAGATTTCGGCGGTGCCAATACGCACGCCACCGGGGTTGAGTACTGCATCGGAGCGACCGTGAATAATATAGCCCCCGTTCTCGGTCAACTCGCCATAGTCACCGTGGGCCCAGACGTTTTCAAAACGTTGGAAATAGGCTTTGTGATACCGATTTCCATTGGAATCGTTCCAGAAGCCGACTGGCGTGCAGGGAAACGGACGTGAACAGACTAATTCACCTTTCTCCTGGCTTACCGCCTGACCATTTTCGTCCCAGATTTCTACGGACATACCCAACCC
>PKCY01000043.1 GCA_002862985.1 Haliea sp. | reverse complement strand
TTGGCTTTAGGCTTCGCTTTAGCCTTCTTCCTGGCTTTAGCTTTAGGCTTCGCTTTAGCCTTCTTCCTGGCTTTAGCTTTAGGCTTCGCTTTAGCCTTCTTCCTGGCTTTAGCTTTAGGCTTCGCTTTAGCCTTCTTCTTGGCTTTAGCTTTGGGCTTGGCTCTAGACTTGGGCTTCGCTTTAGCCTTCTTCTTAGCTTTGGCTTTGGGCTTGGCTTTAGACTTGGGCTTCGCTTTAGCCTTTTTCTTGGCCTTAGCTTTAGGCTTCGCTTTAGACTTTGGCTTCGCTTTGGCCTTGGGCTTAGCCCTAGACTTGGGCTTCGCTTTAGCCTTGGGCTTAGCTTTGGCTCTACTTTTCGACTTAGGTTTGGTCTTCTTCTTTTGCATCAGTTTCGCCTCCAGTTTTTCCCTTAAGGCCTTGGCATCCGCCTGGGCCCTCCTCTCCGCAGCTTTGGCCGGAGCCATCGCATTGCGTTCGGTTGCTTGCATTGGATTCACTGGTTATTCGCCAGCGCGGCCAACTTCTATCTTTAGAACTGACACGGGCGTTATACATATACCCCGTGCCTGGCAAGCTTCTTAATTTTTATCCTTCTCAACCTCGGCAGCTAACTCCGCTCATTTGCCAATACTCTATTTCGAATCGCGGACTGTTTAGTTGTGCTTAACTAACTCTTCTTTCTCACCTACGACAACTAGTTTGACAAGCGTTTTTCATCTGACAAGTTGCGTCTTTTTTATGACTCTCGTTCTCTCACCGAGAACTATCAGTCTCGTTTTTCATCGCAGCTTCTTCTATATAAAACTGCACGCGACAAATTGCAATACCGTATATTCAAAAATAACAACAATGTTATGTAGATACAATAGTGCAAATTACAGAATTTTTACTCCCTGCATCTGCCTTTTCTGTGTCGCAATACAAAAAAAAGGAACCGATTAGGCTCCCAATTTTTTGCTCTTGATGCCACTAGACGACGTTAACAAGGCAACGATTCAAAAAGCAATTTGCGAATATCCTCAACACTACCAACGCCTGCGACCCTATGATACGTAGGCGCATACGCGTTTTTCATGTTTTGATAAAATGCTATGAGCGGGCTAGTTTGCTCATGGTAAATCTCCAGTCGCCTGCGAACAGTTGCTTCAGTATCATCCTCACGCTGCACCAGTTGCTCGCCTGTTTCATCGTCCAGACCTTCTTTACTCGGAGGATTAAATTGCAGGTGATATACACGACCAGACCCTGGATGAACGCGTCTTCCACTCAGGCGCGATACAATTTCCTCGTCACTCACCGCAATTTCTACCACATGATCTATCGATACACCGGCATCAACCATGGCTTGTGCCTGAACAAGGGTTCGCGGGAAGCCGTCGAATAGAAAACCCTTTGCACAGTCCGGTTCAGCAATGCGGTCTTTTACCAGACCTAAAATGATGTCATCGGAAACCAATCCACCCGCATCCATGACTTTTTTCGCCTGCAGGCCAAATTCGGTCTGTGCTTTGACTGCTGCACGCAACATATCGCCCGTGGATATTTGAGGAATGGCAAATCTCTCGCACAGGAATTGTGCTTGCGTTCCTTTTCCAGCACCAGGTGCACCCAATAAGATCAATCGCATTGGCAACATTCCTCAAAAGTGGTTTGCAATAGGATATTTTTACCGCAAAGTAGCGCAAAGTAGACTGCGTTGGTATTATTTAAAACGCGACAACCATACACAGCGTGTAGAAAGGTTACAAGCCCTCGACTATGTGTTACCCAAAGACTCTTTTGCACGACGCCAGAGATGTTCCCGCTGTATTTCACTCATCATCGACAATGTCGTCCCTTCTGCTTTGGCAGCCATTTCCATATACTGAAATCGGCGCTCAAATTTGGCCGTCGATTGGCGCAGCGTGTCCTCCGCGTCCAAATCCAGATGACGCGCAAGATTGGCCACGGTAAACAGGACGTCACCCATTTCATTGCGTATTTCATCTGCACTTTGCGAATGCAGTGCGGCTCGTAATTCAGCGATCTCTTCCTGCAGCTTGTCCAGCACGCCAGGGACAGCCTCCCAGTCAAAGTTTACCTGCGCGGCACGTTTTTGCACCTTCTGTGCCCGAGGCAAGGCCGGCAACGCGACGGGTATATCCGCCAGCAGTCCGAATTGGCCTTTTTCAGCTCGCTCACTCTGCTTGATCGCTTCCCACGTCCCCCTGACATCATCGATAGAACGGTGGTTTGTCACCTGGCCTTCGATTTGACCAGCAGCGAAGACATGCGGGTGCCGCCGGATAAGTTTTTCGACCAGAGTATTGACCACGCTGTCTAATGAAAACAGATTTTGTTCTTTGCCCAATTGCGAGTAGAAGACCACTTGGAACAACACATCCCCCAGTTCTTCGGCGACATGTTCGTAATCCTCATTCTCTATGGCTTGAGCCAACTCATAACACTCCTCCAGCGTAGAGGGAACAATACTCTTAAAGTCTTGCTGTAAATCCCAGGGACAGCCACTCTGAGGGTCACGAAGCCGCTGCATTACTCGCAACAAATCAGCTATTGAATAGGGTGCTGTGCTCATTCTTCGTTCTTATTCCGAAATGCGGACTGCTGAAACCACATTTTTCAAGCGATCTATGCGCTCAAGCAGTTTGGACAAGGAGGCCAAACTAGGCACCTCAACGTGGAGGCGCATTATCGCGCTGTTTGTCTGTTTGTTAGTTATCGTATTGATAGACAATACATTAATTCTGGCACTGGCGAATAGGCCCGTTATGTCACGCAGCAAACCATGTCGATCATAAGCCTCAATGACGACATCGACCTCATAAGGCTCTGGCGACGCAACGCCCCACTCTACTTCGATAATGCGTGCCTCTGTGCTGTCAGCAGAGCTCAATATTCGTGCACAGTCTGCACGGTGAATACTGACCCCATTCCCACGTGTGATAAACCCCGCGATCGTATCTCCGGGCATTGGATTGCAGCAGCCGGCAATATGTGTCGGCAGATTACCCGCGCCCTGCACCTCCACCTGATCTAGATAGCCCTCGCTGGGCTGAACCTGCCGATCCGCTAACCTGTCCACCAACCCCTGCGCTGCATTAAGTACGTGACCAGAGGATATTTCCCCGGACCCCACGACGGCAAACATATCCTCAACCGTTGCAAACTGCACGCTTTTGGCGATGCGCTGGTAGTCGACACTAGTAAGCGCCAAGCGCTTGAACTCCTTTTCCAATAGATGGCGCCCGGTATCAATGTTCTCCTCACGCGCCCGACTCTTGAACCAGTGCTGCACCTTAGCGCGGGCGCGAGCAGTTTTTAGGTACCCCAGCCCAGGTTGCAGCCAATCACGCCTGGGAACTGACTCGCGGCTGGTTATCACCTCGACCCTCTCACCGGTTTTCAACTGGTAGGTAAGTGGCACAATGCTGCCATTAACCTTGGCACCGCGACAGCTGTGGCCGATCTCAGTATGAACGTGATAGGCGAAATCCAGGGGTGTAGCGCCATAAGCTAGGTTCACCACATCCCCATCCGGTGTGAAGGCATACACTCTGTCTTGCGCCACACTAAAACTGAATTGTTCCGCTACAGCTCCCACGTCACCGGTTTCTTCGTGCCAATCCAACACCTGACGGAGCCATGCAATCTTTTCTTCGTAGGTGCTGACCAGACCACTTCCAGCATCAGCGCCCTTATACCGCCAATGGGCGCAGACGCCCAGTTCAGCCTCGTCGTCCATTTTTTCAGTGCGAATCTGAATTTCCAGCGTTTTCCCCTCCGGACCGATTACAGCGGTATGTAGAGACCGATAGCCATTCTCTTTAGGGTTGGCAATGTAATCGTCAAACTCATTGGGGATATTTCGCCACAACCCATGCACAAGACCCAGTGTGGCATAACAGTCCCTGACTTCTGGCACTAGAATTCGCACCGCTCGAAGATCATAGACTTGGGAAAACCCAATTCCCTTACGCTGCATTTTGCGCCAGATACTGTAGATATGCTTGGCTCGACCGCCGATTTTGAATTTCAGCCCCGCACCTGCGAGAATATTCGTTAATTCCTCTGTCACACTAGCGATGAAGCGGTCCCGCTCAAGGCGTTTACCATCAAGCAAGCGTGCGATTTTGCGGTAGGATTCGGCGTATATATAACGGAAGGAAAGGTCTTCCAGCTCCCATTTCAGGTGACCAATCCCTAACCGGTGTGCAAGCGGCGCATACACGTCAAAAACCTCCTGGCCGATTTGCCGCCGACGCTGCTCATCTTCTTTTACCGACCTTATGGCACAAGTTCGCTCCGCGAGTTTGATCAGAGCAACACGAACATCATCGACCAACGCGATCAGCATTTTTCGAATATTGTCCTTCTGACTGTGGGCCTGGCCCAGGACGGGATCGGCATTTTGCAACGGCAAGGTCTCAATCGCCGCCATTCGCAGGACACCGTCGATCAAATCTGCCACCTCTTTGCCAAAAGGCGCCCGAATCTGCTCGAGCGTCAACCGCTCTTCGCGCACGGAGCGGTAGAGAATGCCAGCCAGAAGACAATCAAGGTCGACGTGCAGATCAGCCAGAATGAGGGCTATATCCAGCCCAGCGACGAAACAGTCAGTGTCGCGGGCCCAATCTGCAGTGTCGTGTCCCAAGCGCTGCTGTGCGCTTTTTGCAAGCTGACAGGCTGCCAACAATGTGGACTTATCTTCCTCTGAGAGCTCCAGTGGCAACTGTTGCAGCCAGCCACCGAGATCAATTACCCCCTCATCATCAATGAGCGTTTGTGGTCGAACCTGAACCATCTACACCATGCCCCTACGTTGGGCCAAATACACCCGTGGACAAATACCGATCACCCCGATCACATATAATCGCTACAATAACGGCGTTTTGTACTTCGCGCGAAAGCGTCAATGCAGCCGCGATAGAAGCACCGGAGGAAACACCACAAAATATCCCTTCTTCGGTAGCAAGTCGACGCATGGTGTTCTCTGAGGTCTCCTGAGAGATCTCCATCACTCGATCGACGCGAAACGCGTCATATATCTTGGGCATATAAGCCGCAGGCCAGCGCCTTATCCCCGGGATACTGTCACCTTCCAGTGGCTGCAAGCCAATAATCTGTACCCCCTCATTCTGCTGTTTGAGGTAAGTGGAGGTGCCCATTATTGTGCCTGTCGTTCCCATGGAGCTGACGAAGTGGGTTATCGTACCGTTTGTCTGCTGCCAGATCTCTGGCCCGGTGCCCTCCAGATGCGCGCGCGGATTATCTGCATTTCCAAACTGATCCAGCACCCTTCCCAACCCGTCATCCTGCATTTGCAAGGCCAGATCTCTGGCGCCCTCCATCCCTTCTTTCTGCGACACCTCTACTAATTGAGCGCCGTAAGCCGACATTGCCTGCTTACGCTCCACGCTCATGTGAGAGGGCATAATTAAAATCAAGCGGTAGCCCCTGATGGCTGAAGCCATTGCCAGGGCGATGCCGGTATTGCCACTGGTTGCCTCAATGAGGGTGTCGCCCGGTGCGATTTCACCTCGCTCCTCAGCTCGAGCGATCATACTCAAGGCGGGGCGATCCTTGACCGACCCGGCCGGGTTATTACCCTCCAACTTGGCGAGAATCGTGTTCGATGTTTGGCCAGGAAGGCGCTGCAGACGCACAAGCGGAGTATTGCCTATACAAGCTTCAATAGTCGGATATTCAGGCATACATTGGTTACCACAGACCGGGACAGTGATTATATAGATATAGCCCATGACGAGGCCATGAGGAATTTGAAAGAAGCGTATATGAAATGGTCAAACTCGCTGCCTCGTCACTATACAGCTGAGATCAGTGCTCAGGTCGCTTTTGCGCCGTCTCTGCTGAGGGACCGCTGGCCGACGCGACGCGAAACAATTCTCGGCTGCGCAGTGGTGTATCGCCAAGATGGACGGCGAGTGCTTCTCGCAGCAAGCGTTTAGCTGCAGGCCTTACAGGCCCTTCCATTTCGCCCGCTTTCATAGCCAATAGCTCAGCCCCAGAATAGATGGCACCGGTCGGGTGTGCCGCGTCAGCTATCGCCACCAGACCCAGGCCAGGATCGTAGCGATACCAACGCGCGCCCTCGACAGGTTCCCCGCTAGCGCCATCTAAACCAAGATCGACGCGATAACCCAACTCATCCAGCAATGTGAGTTCGAACTGGCGCAACACAGTATCCATTGTGGGGTCACTGGTGAGCCCCTGTAACGCGCCGTCATACGCTGCGAACAGGCGTGGATGGGCGTCATTGCGGTGCAATAGGCGCATTAGCAGCTCATTGAGGTACAGTCCACTGAACAGGCGCTCACCGGGCAGCACGAGCATACCTCTTGCCGACTCAAAGGCTACCAGGCTCTTCAATTCAGAGCGCCCGGAGAACGATACTAACAGCGGAATAAAAGGCTGCAGTAGTGCAGCGCCACTTCCCTTGCGGGACTGACGACGGGCTCCCCGGGCGACCAAACTAATGCGACCGTGCTCGGCTGTAAAAACCTCCAACAGCGCGCTGGTATCGCGATAGGGCCGACTATGTAATACATACGCCGGCTGCAAATTAATCCGCATTACGGCACCGCCTGCACCTAGCGATCATCGTAGCCTAGACTTCGCAGTGCCCGTTCGTCGTCTGACCAACCGGATTTGACTTTGACCCACAGGCGCAGCATGACTTTGCTGTCAAAAATCGACTCCATATCAACTCGCGCCTGCGAACCTATTGAGCGCAGTCGCGAACCCTTATCACCTATGAGTATTTTTTTCTGTCCACTGCGTTCTACATAAATCGCAGCTGATATATGCAAGACCTCGTTTTCTTGTGCGAACTCTTCTATTTCAACGGCAATGGCGTACGGTAGTTCGTCCCCAAGTTGCCGCATTATTTTCTCTCGAACCATTTCCGCCGCTAAAAAGCGCTGGCTGCGGTCCGTAATCTGATCTTCAGGAAAAAAATACTCTGACCGGGGTAAAAACTTCAAAATCTCCATTTCCAGGGTATCCACATTGTGTTGACGCAACGCTGATACCGGCAAGATAGCTGCAAACTCCGCCAGTTTGGCTAACCTCTCCAAATGGGGTAACAATTCTGCCTTGTCCGCCAGAAGGTCTACTTTGTTGATTACCAGCAGAGTTGGAAGGCCGGATTGCTCTATTTGCGCGAGAACATTAGCATCTTCGTCAGTCCAAGCAGTTCGATCTATGACAAAAACAACTAAATCCACATCTCGGATTGCTGACGTCGCTGCACGATTCATATAGCGGTTAATCGCCTTACCCGCGTTCAAATGCAACCCCGGCGTATCGACGAATATGATCTGGTTATTGCTCTTGGTCTGAATCCCCAGAACCTGATGCCGGGTAGTTTGCGGCTTGCGCGAGGTAATGCTGATCTTCTGGCCCAGGAGGTGATTCAAAAGCGTCGATTTACCAACGTTTGGACGCCCGACTATCGCGACATAACCGCAATGTCTCTCACCCTCATCCGCCATGATCGGAAATACTCTGTAGGGCCGCCGATGCGGCGCTTTGCTCTGCTTTGCGCAGACTGGAGCCGGTACCTGTTACCACCAGCGCAGGCTTGACCAGGCGACACGCCACTTGAAACTGTCGGTCGTGATCGGACCCCTCCGTGGCGACCAATTCATACTCGGGTAAAGGCTTGCTTTTGCCCTGCAGGTACTCCTGCAACCGGGTTTTAGCATCCTTGTTCACCCCGCCAATACTGAGTTGATCCAGCCGCGACGCAAACCAGCCCAGTACGCATTGTCGACACTGCTCCACATCAGCATCCAACAGCACCGCACCCACGATTGCTTCGAAGGCATCCGCCAGAGTAGAACTACGCCGATGCCCGCCGCTCTTGCGCTCGCCAGCTCCCAAGAGCAAATACTGACCCAGTTCAAGTTCCCGGGCCACTTCGGCAAGGGTATCGCCCTTGACTAAAGACGCGCGCATACGACTCATCTCGCCCTCCCTGGCATCCGGGAAACGACGATAAAGCGCCTCAGCAATAATGTGATTAAGGATAGAATCGCCTAGGAACTCAAGGCGCTCGTTGTTCTCGCCACCCGCACTACGATGAGTAATCGCTAGGCGAAGCAGTTCCTCATTACGAAACGGGTAACCCAGCGCCCGCTGCAGTCGCGCCTCGTCGGCCATGCGCTTAGCTGCTGGGCACTAGATCGGGTGAAATAGGGTCAGCCTGACCAACGACGTAGATTAAATCATCAAAACTGACCACCGCATCTACACGCCAGGCAATAGGCAATCTCACCTCGTAGCTCGCGTCAATATACGTCTTGCCACGTCGGTGAAAGATATTCACATCCTTGGCCTCAGTTTCATAAATCTGGTTAGTATTATAATTGCTGGCAATGCTGCGCCTGATCTGCCGGATACTCTCTTCAGCCGTCTCCGGCGCCATAGCGATGTTCGAAAGAATGTTCTTTACGCTTAGATATTCAAAATACGGAGGAGCGATACGAATAGTACACAGGGCAAAGAAACCAAGCATAAGCAGGATGACGAATAAACCTAGCATTGACATGCCTGATTGACGCCGACGTAAAGTCATAGGGCTCCCTTCATTATCCCGTTTTAATTATTCTATCAGCCCGGCACGGTTAAAACTCGGTATGCTCACGAACGAGTCCCAGTGCATCCACACCGCAAAGGCCTTACCTACTATATCCTTTTCTGGCACCTGACCCCATACTCGACTATCGCTACTATTGTCGCGGTTATCACCCATCATAAAGTAGTGACCCGGCTTGACGACCACTGAGAAATCCCGTGTGGCCCGGCTCGTATCGACCTGAATTAGATATTCCTCATCGCCCAGATGCTCGAACTCAATACGCTCGCGTGAACTCGAGCTGGTAAATTCCGGAGCTGGACTGCGCTCAACCTGCTCACCGTTAATATACAATTGCTTATTGCGGTAACGCACCGTATCACCGGGCAAACCAACCACCCTCTTAATGAAATACGTATCATTCATATGGGGTGGAAAGAACACCATCACATCCCCACGCTGAGGCTCATTCAGATTCAATACCTTAGTGCGTATAACCGGGAGCCGGATGCCGTAGGTATACTTATTGACCAAGATATAGTCCCCGACCTGCAGAGTAGGAACCATGGACGAAGACGGAATCTGAAAGGGCTCTACGATAAACGAGCGCAGGACAAACACGACAAGCAACACTGGAAAAAATGACTTGGCATATTCAATTACCAGAGGTTCACTGGCTGTTGCAGCCACGCGTGCTTCGTATTTGCTTGCATCGGAACTGCCGGAGGTGTTCCAGCTCGGATACTGGATTTGTAGTTCATTGATGAGGCGCTTGCGTCCCGGGGCGAAAAAAACAGCATCCAGCATCCATAGCAACCCGCTGCCAAAAACCAGGCAAACCAGAATTAAGGGGAAATCAATTGCCACATCACTCACGTTTCAGCCATCCACTTTAAGTACTGCTAAAAATGCCGATTGGGGGATTTCCACCCGCCCGACCTGCTTCATACGTTTTTTACCGGCTTTCTGTTTATCCAGCAACTTACGCTTGCGGCTCACGTCTCCGCCGTAACATTTTGCGGTCACATTTTTGCGCAGCGCCTTAACGGTCTGCCTGGCAACAATTTTGCCGCCTACCGCCGACTGAATCGCAACATCAAACATCTGCCGTGGAATCAACTCTTTCATTTTCTCGGTCAGAGCCCTTCCTCTATATTGAATATGGTCGCGATGCACAATGACTGCCAGCGCATCGACCCGCTCGGTATTTATCAAAATATCCAGCCGTGAGAGGCTTGCCGCTTCAAATCGTTCAAAACTGTAGTCAAGCGAGGCATATCCACGACTGACAGATTTCAAACGATCGAAGAAATCCAGCACTACTTCGGCCATAGGAATATCATAAATCACCGACACCTGCGCGCCCAAAAACTGCATGTCACGTTGTACACCTCGTTTATCTACGCACAACGTAATGACATTCCCAAGGTAGTCCTGGGGTACCAGAATGTTGCAACGCGCGATGGGTTCACGCATCTCTTCGATGTCTCCCACTTCCGGCAGCGCTGAGGGGTTGTCTACCTGAACAACGTCGCCATTCTTTTTAAGCACTTCATAAATAACGGTTGGCGCAGTGGTAATGAGATCCAGGTCGTATTCTCGCTCCAGTCGCTCCTGAATGATTTCCATATGCAGCATACCCAGAAATCCACATCGAAACCCAAAACCAAGAGCGTCGGAGGTTTCCGGTTCGTAATGCAGCGACGCATCGTTGAGGGTCAGTTTGGCCAGAGCGTCCCGGAAATCTTCGTAATCATCTGAGGAAATGGTGAAAATTCCAGCATAAACCTGAGGTTTAACACGCTTAAAACCGGGCAGAGCCGGCACATCAAGGTCACGCGCATGGATCAGCGTGTCGCCCACTGGCGCTCCGTGGATATCCTTGATGCCGGCCACTACATAGCCCACTTCGCCGGCTTGCAGCATTTCCTGTTCAATCCGTTTCGGCGTAAAAATTCCCAGGCTCCCTATCTGGTGAACTTTCCCAACAGACTTGGCGACAAACTTATCCCGCTTGTGCAGCACACCCTGCTTAACCCGCACCAGGGACACCACACCCAGGTAGTTGTCGAACCAGGAATCGATAATCAGAGCCTGCAATGCAGCATCCCGGTCACCCTCAGGAGGTGGAATATGCTCCACCAGGTGTTCCAGCGCATCTTCAATTCCCATCCCGGATTTTGCGCTGACCATGCAGGCCTCACTGGCATTGATGCCAATGATTTCTTCAATCTCCAGCTTCACGCGGTCCGGGTCCGCCTGCGGCAGATCCATCTTGTTCAGGATAGGCAGCACTTCCAGGCCCTGCTCAATGGCGGTGTAGCAGTTCGCAACTGATTGCGCTTCAACACCCTGACCGGCATCCACAACTAATAAAGCGCCTTCGCAGGCAGCCAGGGAACGCGATACCTCGTAGGAGAAATCCACGTGTCCAGGTGTATCGATAAAATTGAGTTGGTAGATTTGTCCACTTTGGGCCTGATAGTCCAGAGAGACACTCTGCGCTTTGATAGTGATGCCGCGCTCGCGTTCAATATCCATGGAATCGAGCACCTGCTCATCCATTTCGCGCGCGCTCAACCCCCCACAGTGCTGAATAAAGCGATCTGCCAGTGTTGATTTACCGTGATCAATATGCGCGATGATAGAAAAGTTGCGGATGTGTTGGAGTTCGCTCACTCAATTCAGCTCGATTTGCAGCTTGGCTGAGTCCGACACCACGCCCGACCCTTCTTCCAAAAAACGCGCGATTGTACCCCAAATGGTGATGCGACTGCTACGCTGGCCAACGCCTCTGGACGTCAATGAGCTGTCACCTGATGCGCCGCGCCATCAATCCGGAATTCGTAGCCCAATAAACATAGGAGATCCTCGCCGAATAAGCCGCAGAGGGACGGAATTACCCTTCTTCAATTCATCCACCGCCTGCTGGAATACCTCTACCGATTTGATTGGGTTAGTATCAATAAGTGTAATGACGTCATCGACTCTAATATCCGCCACGGCGGCCACTGATCCCGGTTTGACGCTTTTCACCACGACGCCGCCACTGATACCGAATTGCTCAAGGCTTTCTTGCGGCAGAGTTTCAACCACCAACCCCAGGCGACCTTTGCCGTCTTGATTGAATTCACCCCCGGCCAGAGACACACTTTCATCGGCGTCGAGCCCACCCACTTCAACATTAAGAAATTTGCGCTTTTTGTCACGCACAATCTCCATTACGACTGAGGTACCCGGGGCTATAAGCCCTACCACATGAGGAAGATCAGCCGAGTCAGATATCGCCTTCTCATTGAAGGCAACGATGATATCGCCTGTCTGTACTCCCGCATTAGACGCCGGGCTGTTCACAGAAACCTCGGCCACTAATGCTCCCCGGGGACGCTTAAGACCAAAAGACTCTGCCAGATTCTTATCCACATCCTGAATGGTGACGCCCAACCAGCCGCGAGTCACCTGCCCATTCTTCTTTAGTTGGTCGACCACATGACGGACCACTGATGTAGGAATAGCGAATGAGAGCCCAATAGAGCCGCCGCTGCGCGTAAATATTTGTGAGTTCACACCGACCACTTCACCTTCAAGATTGAATAGTGGTCCGCCCGAATTGCCGGGATTGATAGCAACATCCGTCTGAATGAAAGGCACATAGTTCTCGTTGCGCTCAGTAGGGAGACTGCGTCCCTTGGCGCTGATAATGCCAGCAGAGACGGAATAGTCCAACCCAAAGGGTGACCCAATAGCCAGCACCCACTCCCCCACTTCGAGGTCTTCGTCATCAGCCAAATCCAGTGTTGGCAATCCCGCCGCATCGATACGTAACAACGCGATATCAGAACGGGGGTCAGAGCCGATTACCTCAGCGTCAAATTCGCGACGATCATTCATGCGCACCAATACACTATCGGCACCCTCCACCACGTGGTTATTCGTTATAACGTAACCGTCTTTGGAAATAATAAACCCCGACCCCATACCCATACGTGGTTGCTGCGATGGAGGACCGCCCCTGAATTCAAAAAAACGCCGAAGCTCCTCGGGTATTTCCTGAGAACCGCGTTGTCCCTGCCCCGCTTTAGAAGCAGCCTGCTCTACAATAATTTTCACTACTGCCGGGGACGCTTCGCGCACGATCTCGCGAAAATCCGGGAGCTCGGCCCAGGCTGAGGACGCAGCTCCCAGCTGGCACAGTAAAAAGAGGAAAACAGCGCTTACTCGAAATTTTACATTCATACAATCTATCCGGTGATTTAAACAACAGGTGAAAAGGGTCAGAGAAGCGTGACGGGCTCTACGTCGGGCGGCGCCTGGCTCAACAGAACGGGTTGAAAATCAGTATCGTGGCGATGTCGTGCACCATGCCAGCGAACGATGCCAAAGCCCCCAGCCAAGCCAATCATTGCGCCCAGTGCAGCAACACCATCCCCTGTATCGGGGAAAAACTCTCCCGCCAACGCCGCACCACCCAACATTGCTAAAACCGGCAGGATGTAGGCAATAAACGAACCTCGCAGGATAATTTCTTCGGGAATACTAAACAGGACCTCATCATCGAGACTGTAATCAGTGAGGGTCTGGTCGCCCGGCAAGATTCGAATATATCCACGTTTACCATCAGACATTTTATTCAGCAGTCCGTGCCCGCAACCTTTCTGTGCGGCGCAAGTGCCGCAGGTGCTGCGACGAATGGTTTCGACCCAAAGCCCATCAGCCTCCAACCCAACAACTCGCCCGACTTCGGTCAACATAGGACTAGTGCTCCCAGGCTATCGAGTCGGCGACCATGCGAGCCGTATTGACCGGCACTTCACCAACGATCGTTACCAGAACCGGCTCTTCGGCAATCAACATCCCTCGCGTGTAAGAGGTGGTGCCGCCCTGCCTGACCAAACCTTCTCCGGGGCGCATCTCTCGATTGAGATCCTCCAGAAAGACGGAAAACACTGCGAGCCCATCCGTGTACGTTCGACGGCCGCTAGTTCCAAATGAGGTATCCGTTGGCATGAATCCACGCGGCAGCCAATTCACCCCCCAGTCTCTGGAGACAGGGGCACTGATAGCTGGGTTGAGGGCGTCAGGGTGTTTCGCCTGGTGGGATACAACGATCCCGTTTACGCTGGGAACCGCTTCGCTGTATGACAGACGAGCAAACTGGAACTTCTCCAACACCTTATGTCCGTGCCCGATCGTCTCGGATTTCAGTAGTAGACCAGTCTCCTTGTCGAGGTACAGAAGGTAGCCAAAGCGGTACATATCACGAGGCACAACTTCAATCTGCACGGTATCGCGACCCGCTACGCGACCATCCCCGACAACACTGAAGCGATACTGCCGCGCCATATCACAATCACTCGCCTGCAATGCATCCCCCATACGCAGCAGCTGTTGTCCCGGATGAATGCAGTCCAGCGGATGTGGCGCACGTTCCACCTGGGCGCCCTGTCCGGTCAGTTTAATCAGGCTTTCTGAGCTATCGTCCTGACTCTCCAGATGAGAGAATTGCAGCACTTGCAAATCGCCACCGCGTTGCAGGGTCGCCACTCCATGGTAGCTAAGCTGTTGACTATTTCTCGACATCTTGTCCAACCAGGAAAGCGCCAGGGCGTCGGTATCGGGACACGTGGCAGCTTCGACGGAGGCCACCGTAATAAAAAGCAGCGTAAAAGTCAGTGCGCAAAAACACTCCGACATACCGAGAATGCGTCTTGCCGCAATAATAAAACCTACTCCCTTATCTGCGGAACGCGAGCATAGGACAATAGTCCCTGCGGCGAGTTGAGCGCCGCCTGTTCCGCATGTTGTTGCGAGTATTTATTCAGGCGTTGTTCAGCAAGATCCCGATAGGCCGTGCGCGTTGTCGGTTGCAACACCGGGATCGACTGCATTCCATAACTGGCCTGGACTGGGTTAGCGCCCTCTATATTGACTATCCCTGCGGGTGGCGGACTAATTGCCACCGCCTGATTACGGTCATAGCGATCGGCATTGCCGACTTGCGCGATTTGCTGCCCCCCGATCACGATGGTCGCTGCCACCGATGCTGCCACCGCAAAACTGGCCATGGGACGCAGCACACGCTGCTTGAAGCCAGTCGAAACAGGCGCAGAGCCAGCCGTATGTTCCTCTAAAAGCGCTGACCGCACTTGTTCCGATATATCCCAATCCAGGTGTGCCAAAGAACCTCCATTCAATGAATGGCGCGCCAGGTGGTAGCGTGTCCAGGTTGCTCTGGTCTCCTCATCGGTAACAGCATGTTTCAGGACCCGCTCCATTTCGAGCTCATTCGCCTCACCATCCATCACAGCAGAAAGAGATTCGCGCATGTCATCCGTCATAGTTCATACCTTACTACCAAACTTCATTGTGCATTGCTTAAATTTCAAAAAATCGCCATCGGGAACGCCCTGTTGTGAAACCCTGAATCAGGACTCTCCTCTCATCTGTTCAACCACTAACGCATCGATCGCCTCACGCGCGCGGAATATTCTCGAGCGCACCGTGCCAACGGGACAGACCATTATATCGGCAATGTCCTCATAACTAAGACCATCGAATTCACGCAATGTTACTGCGGTACGAAGATCTTCTGGCAGCGCGCCTATTGCGCCCTCCACCACAGCCTTTAGTTCCGCACCATACAATGCAGTTTCCGGATTTTCGATATCCCGCAACGCCCCGCCACTTTCATAGTATTCGGCATCCTGAATCTCAATCCCCGTTCCCGGCGGTCGCCTTGAACGGGACACCAGGTGATTTTTGGCAGTATTAATCGCAATGCGGTACAACCAGGTATAAAACGCGCTATCCCCTCGGAATCGAGGCAGCGCTTTGTACGCCTTAATGAAAGCCTCCTGTGCCACATCTTGAACCTCATCGGCATCACGGACGTAGCGACCGATCAGACCAAAAATCTTGTGCTGGTATTTCAACACCAGCAGGTCGAAAGCCCGCGTGTCACCTTTCTGCACCCTGACAACCAGTTGCTGATCAGTTTCAGCAGCAGTCACGTCTGGTTCGCCTCCCTAGACCCTGACAATACTGCTTTGGTAATTAATTCCTCATCGAGAGATAGACAACTGACAGGGGGAATAGTTCGTATCCCATACCCTGGCTCGCCTCTGTCCGCTGACAAAAACTCTGGACTTCCCCTGCGGATAATTACCGAAATTCCCACGAGCTCGTATATACTCCGATGCTTCTGTATTGCG
This sequence comes from Haliea sp., assembly GCA_002862985.1. GTDB lineage: Bacteria > Pseudomonadota > Gammaproteobacteria > Pseudomonadales > Halieaceae > Marimicrobium. The sequence continues at coordinate 4,619 of PKCY01000043.1, read as the reverse complement.
CCGACGCTAAGTCTTTGAGACGCATCATATATTTCACAATCCAAAGCAGCAAGCACTGAGATCTATGGCAACCCGATATCAACACGATGTCCTAGTAATAGGTAGCGGCGCCGCGGGGCTCAGCCTCGCTTTGCGCCTTCCCGGGAATTGCCGCATTGCCCTACTTTCCAAGGCCGATTTAAACCAAGGATCGACCTACTGGGCTCAGGGCGGCATGGCCGCCGTACTGCACAACCGCGATACCGTCGATTCTCATGTAGCCGATACTATCGCCGCTGGCGCTGGTCTTTGTCGTCGCGACGCCGTGGAGTTCACTGTTCGTAACAGCAAACGTTGCGTTGAGTGGCTGGTAAAACAAGGTGTGGATTTCGACCTCCGGGAGGATGGCGCATCTAGTAAGCACCGTGAATTTCATCTGACTATGGAGGGTGGCCATAGTCACCGGCGCATTATTCACGCAGCCGATCGCACCGGCCGTGCAATATCAGAAGTACTTACAGAACGCGCAGCAGCCGCAGAGAATATCGAAATCTTCACCCATCGCATGGCAGTCGACCTGATCACAGCTGACGGGCGCTGTCAGGGCGCGTACATACTCGACCAGCGCAGCGGTCACGTAGACCTGTTTCAGGCCTCTGCGGTAGTTCTGGCCACGGGCGGAGCAAGCAAGGCATACCTGTATACCAGCAACCCCGATGGCGCCAGCGGCGACGGTATTGCGATGGCCTGGCGCGCTGGCTGCCGTGTCTCCAACCTAGAATTTAACCAGTTCCATCCCACTTGTCTCTACCACCCCAGAGCCAAATCCTTTCTAGTCACCGAAGCGATTCGCGGCGAAGGAGGCAGACTATTGCTGCCCGATGGGGAGCGCTTCATGCAAAATTTCGACGAACGGGGTGAATTGGCGCCGCGTGACGTTGTGGCACGGGCAATCGATCATGAGATGAAGCGCCTGGGTGCAGATTGCGTCTTTCTGGATATCTCACATAAATCATCCGACTTTCTGCGCAGTCACTTCCCCACCGTCATGGCGCGCTGCGAGGAGTTGGGTATCGATATCAGCAGTGAACCTATACCTGTTGTGCCTGCGGCCCACTATACCTGCGGCGGTATTGTGGTAGACAGTAATAGCCATACCGATGTTCCGGGCCTGTATGCGGTGGGAGAGTCCTCCTGCACCGGCCTGCACGGCGCCAATCGCATGGCGAGCAATTCGCTGCTGGAATGCATTGTTTACGCCGAATCCGCTGCGCAGCACATCACTACCGCGTTGGATGTGACACCTCCTCCTTCCGCGGCGGCGCTGTGGGATGAAAGCCAGGTAACTGACTCGGATGAAGACGTGGTTATATCCCACAACTGGGACGAGCTGAGGCGCTTTATGTGGGATTACGTTGGCATTGTGCGGACCAATAAACGTCTTGAGCGCGCCTTGCATCGCGTACAGCTGCTGCAATCCGAAATAGCCGAATATTATGGCAACTACAAAGTCAGCAACGATTTGCTGGAGTTGCGCAACTTAGCCATGGTGGCAGAGCTGATGATTCGCTGCGCGATTTCGCGCAAAGAGAGCCGCGGACTGCACTACACACTGGACTACCCTCAGCTGTTACCAACGGCGAAGGACACCGTCCTGCAGCCGTAGAGCGGGTTGTAACAACACAACAAGACCCGAGCACTACCCTGTTAGAACGGACGTACCTGCCGTACATTCCTATTGCTGTAGTGTGAGTCTCACCCGCAGCCGACGCCGAGCTTGGGGCGAGAGACTGTCGGCGTAAAGCCAGATATGTCCATCCCTACCCATCGCAATATCGCGATAAGACACGTAGATTATCCACGGCAAAGCGATGCTGCGCTTACCTACATCAATCGCCTTCTGCAAGCCTTTGCACTCTAGTGTCCAGACGCCCTTTGTCCAAATTAACCAGGCCCCCTGCAGAGGATCGTGGTGCAGGCGCCACAGTAACAGAGCCATTACTGGTACCAGTATCAGCGTCAGAATTTGATAGCCCTGGGTGTAAATCAACCAGATTGCACAAGCGTTCATACCGCAAAACGCCCAACAGAGCACAGCACGTAACCGAGATTTACCGATTCTTAGGTGTAGACTGGGCGAAAAGGAGTATTTGCTTAACAATGTCCGCTAGCTCCGGATCACTTGGCTGATTGCGTTGCATAAACCAGGTAAACAGATCCTGATCCTCACACAGCATGAGCTTTTGAAAACATAACCGCTCAGCCGCACTGAGCTGCGCGTAACGCGACGTAACGAAAGGCTCGAGCACCAGGTCCAGCTCCAGCATCCCGCGCCTAGCCGCCCAACGCATGCGATTGATTTCTTCGTTTTCCATCATGCCAGTAAACTAATCCCGGTGAGCCATCAAAGTCGTGCATTATATAGCCTAAATCCACAGGAAGTGCGTTTCTTAAGCTGACAGCGCGCTACTCACCAATTACTATACTGTTCCATCACTACAGGTAAGACCACTTGAACTGCCAATATGCCCACCTCGAGTCCGATGCCCTGCTGCACATCGTCGGCCCGGATACGCTGAAGTTTCTGCAGGGACAGACAAGCTGCGACACTCGCACGGTGGATGCCATGCATGCGATTCCCGGTGTGTTTTGCACACCCAAGGGACGGGTCTTATGTGATTTTCTACTTTGCGAACTCAACCCTGACCATTTTGCGCTGCGCTTGAGACGCGATATTCGGGCCAGCAGCAGCGCCGCCTTTGGCAAATACATTGTCTTTTCAAATGCAGAACTGAATGCGGCGCGGGATGACTGGACGCTCCTGGGTGTGTGGGGTCCAGACGCAGCGAAGTGTCTGGCCAAAATCTTTGGCGATCTGCCATCAGAACGCTTCGCAGCGACCAGTGGCGAAGGGTACACGCTAGTGCAAACCGACGAGAAAGGTCAGGAATTCGAATGCTACCTGGACGCCCAAATCTGCGAAAGGCACCTCACAGAGATGGCACAGGGAATAGAGAAAGGGACTGATGCAGAGTGGCAAACCCGGCAAATTTGCGCAGGCATTGCACGCATCGAAGCCACCACGGTAGAGGAATTTGTACCACAAACACTCAACTACGACCTCACCGGGCATATTAGTTTTAACAAGGGCTGCTATACCGGGCAGGAAGTGGTGGCACGATTACATTACCGAGGCACACCAAAGCGTCGGACCTATGCGGCAGAACTCAGTGATGAGGCAGGAGCGAATCAGGGAGGAGTCTTAGCCAGCGGCAGCGCGCTATTCAGCTCAGAAACAGGTCTGAATGTCGGCACTATCGTTAATAGCAGCGCGGCCGGGGATAAAACCTTATTGCTAATCGCGGCCACTACCAGCGGCGCGGCGGAGGGTCTGCACGTCGGCGCGAACAATGGTCCCCTGCTCACCCTGTTAGAACTACCGTATGCGCTGGACGCCCGCTAGAGCGGAATTGGTTGCGCGGGCAGTGCCCAATCGATAGGCGTCACCCCTGTGTCCTGGAGATATTTGTCAGCAGCAATAAAGTGTCCGCAGCCAAAAAAACCACGGTGCGCACTGAGGGGCGACGGATGGGGGGCTTTAAGAACACAATGACGCTTGGCGTCAATAATCGCACCTTTGCGCTGAGCGTAACTGCCCCATAACATGAACACCACGCCTTCACGCTCGCGATTAATGACATCGATCACCCTGTCGGTGAACGTCTCCCAACCTTTGCCCTGGTGTGAGGCGGCGCACGCGTATTCAACCGACAACACACTATTGAGTAACAAGACGCCCTGATCCGCCCAGGCTGCGAGATAGCCGTGCACAGGAATGGGAAGGCCCAGTTCAGCGTGTAGCTCTTTATAAATGTTCTTCAAGGAAGGAGGCACGGGCACACCGGGCCTGACCGAAAAGCAGAGTCCATGGGCCTGGCCGTCACCGTGGTAAGGATCCTGACCCAGGATAACAACCTTTACGCGACTTAGCGGTGTATGACTGAACGCGTTAAAAAGCTCATCAATCCGCGGAAGGACACGTTTCCCTGCGTGCTTCTGACTCAGCAAAAACGCGCCTAGCTGCTCCATGTAGGGCTGCTCAAATTCCGCTGCCAGCGGGACCAGCCAGCTGGGCTCAAGTTTGATCGGTAGGTCGCGACCCCACATCAATGCATGCAACTCCGTATCAGTTACACGCCGCCATCAGCACGACACTTTCGTACAGCGTCGCTTCTTGGAACGACGGTATCGATGGCGGTGTTGTCAAACTGGCCTCAGATATCACCTGGTCCAAACTCGACAGCACCAGACGCTTACTGCGTTGCAGTTTGCTGGCCGATGCAGAAATCACCTCCGCAAGCTGCGCCGCGGAGAACGCCGCCCGACGGCGCTCAGCACTAACATCCGTATACAGGGTCGTGCGCAATCGTGGCACCCGGCCCAAGGCGTGAATCTGCGCTTCCATCAATGCGGGCTCCCATTCCTGACCGTGCCCCGAACCGGCGGCGCGGGTAATACTCTCATTCATCAGAGAGCCGCCCAGGTCGTTAACCCCTGCATTCAAACAGGCAGACACGCCCTCTCTGCCCATCTTTACCCAGGAGGCCTGAATATTATCTATCAGCCCGTTAAAGACCAAT
>PKCY01000191.1 GCA_002862985.1 Haliea sp. | reverse complement strand
AGTGAACGCGGAAAGTCATCACCTCACCATAGAATCAGGTTCTGTTCCGGTGCCCAAAACGGGTGAAGTCTTGATTAAAGTTCACTCGGCGGGCATTAACCGCGCGGATCTTCTGCAACGAAACGGCAACTATCCACCCCCCGAAGATGCCTCCCCGATCCTCGGCCTGGAAGTAGCCGGTACGGTGCAAGCTCTTGGTCCGGACGCGGGAAATTGGCAGTTGGGTAACAAGCTCTGCGCGCTAACCCATGGCGGCGGTTACGCTGAGTATGCTATCGCACCTATCAGCCAATGCCTGCCTATTCCCGATGGCTTTAGCAAAGCCGAAGCGGCCGCGCTGCCAGAAGCGCTGCTTACTATCTGGCATAACCTGTTTCAGCGGGCAGCCTTAAAGCCCGGAGAAAAAGTATTAATTCACGGCGGCGCCAGCGGCATGGGCAGCATGGGTGTAATGATGTGCTCTGCATTGGGCGCCGAGGTGTATACCACCGCAGGCTCAGATGAGAAGTGCAAGGCCCTGGAAGACCGTGGCGCAACTCGCGCAATCAATTACAAGACCGAGGACTTTGAGCAGGTCATCACTGAGCTAGGATTGAATAATCGCATCAATGTCATCCTCGATATGATCGGTGGAGAATATATTCAGAAGAACCTCAGCATCGCCGCGCCTGAGGGCCGTATCGTCAATATTGCTTACATGCGGGGCTTTAAAGCGGAGGTCAATTTTGCACCACTACTACTGAAAAGAATTACCATGACTGGCTCAACACTGCGCGCGCAGTCGTTTGAGCAAAAAGCCAAGATGGTCGAGGAAATCATGACGCAGATCTACCCGCACCTTGGAACAGGGAAGATCAAGCCGATGATCGATAGTATTTATCCATTGGAAGAGGTAGAGCAGGCACATGGCCACATGTTAAGCGGCACGCACATGGGCAAGATCATTTTAAAAATATAAGATTTTTTAATCCTTAACGGTATATTAAGGCGCTCGCCTTGTAACAATAAAGTCTTAAAGACCCACATTCCGATCGTTTCAGATCATCATCTTTCTAAAAAATCTCCGTTTATACCCACTTTTAATTTCCTTTAGAGCTAATAAGGTGTCATTTATATTGCCAAAAAGAATTAATAAACTGGTGTTTTTGACGCGAACTGGCGCTACCGCTAGCTTCGGAGTGCGGCAGTGCTATACTCAAAACGAATGCCGAGGCAGAACTTCGAGCGTAACCAGCGCGTTAGTTCTGACGCCGCCATCAGCAACATTCACTCAGTCGTGCGCATGCCGCCGCTGCGTTATACAGTCGCTGGATAACTGGCGCAACACGCCCAAACCTCGCTTATAAAATTAATAAGGGACTACACAATGAAACGCCATTTCTACATCAGCGACGACCTTGACGATCTGGAATTAGTTGAGGAGCAATTGGAGGCTGCGGGTGTCACCACGCCGCAAATACACGTGCTCAGCGAAGACGACGCAGGTGTTAAAGCGCACCGCCTGAACGACGTGGAAGCGGTCCTGCGCAAAGACGTTGTCCACGGAACAAAACGGGGCGCTGTAGTGGGCATCATTGCTGCTGCCATAGTTTTGTTAGCCGCCTCTGCTACTGGCATCGCCGACACCATTACCTGGATACCACCCATTTTTCTCGCTGTCATTACCCTGGGTTTCTGTACCTGGGAAGGTGGCCTTATTGGAATTCAAGCGCCGCACTCTGATTTTGTTCGCTTTCAGGACACATTGCGGTCAGGCAAACATGTGTTACTTGTAGACGTTAGTCAGGATCAGGAGCACATCTTGCAGCAGGTAACCGGCACGCATTCCAAGCTGAGCGCAGCGGGCGAGGGACACTCTACCCCAGGCTGGTTCCTCGGTGTCCGGGCAAAGTTCGAGCAACTGATCAAGGGCACAGCGTGGCGACCTCAGTAAGATAGTTTCCGGTCTAAAATAAGAATAACTGCTTTCCTAAGAAAGTATTCCTCCGGACCGCGCTGCGGACGGATAAGGAGTTGGCATGAAAATAGTGGTAGCACTTGTTCTACTGGTGATTGGTTCACTTGTATTTCACTGGCTGAGCCCTTGGTGGATGACACCCCTGGCCTCGAACTGGAGCGCTATTGATACCACTATCGACATCACTCTTTATATCACTGGGATAGTCTTTGTTGCCGTCAATCTGTTTATGGCCTGGGCCATTTTTCGCTACCGATACGATCCATCCCGCCGCTCTCACTATGAGCCGGAAAACAAAAAGCTTGAAACCTGGCTGACTGTCATTACCTCCATTGGCGTAGCCGCCATGCTGGCGCCCGGACTTGTCGTATGGGCGGACTTCGTGAATGTCCCTGAGGATGCTGACGAGATGGAAGTCATAGGGGCTCAGTGGGCGTGGAGCTACCGCTTACCAGGTGACGACGGTGTTCTGGGCGAAGTAGACTCAACCTTCGTAGGGCCCCTAAACCCCTTTGGCATGAGCCCCAATGACCCTGCAGGCAACGACGATATACTCATCTCCAGCAATGAAGTTCACCTGCTCATTGATCGTCCGATAAAATTCTTATTGCGCTCCAAAGATGTGTTGCACAATTTCGCTGTTCCACAGTTTCGCGTAAAGATGGACCTGGTACCGGGCATGGTTACCTACGCTTGGGCCACCCCAACCGTCAAGGGAAAGTACGATCTTTTGTGTATGGAATTGTGCGGCATTGCGCATTACACCATGCGCGGCTATGTGGTTGTCGATGAACAGGAAGATTATGACAGCTGGCTCGCAGAGCAGCAGACCTGGAGCGAGATACAATCCATACCTCCAGGTGATGCCATCGCGGGAAAAGCCAGCTACGCCACCTGTGCAGCTTGTCACGGCCAAGAGGGCCAGGGCCTTGTCGCGTTTAATTCACCGGGCCTCGCTATCCTGCCATCCTGGTATATCAAACGGCAGATCGAACACTTTAAATACGGAATTCGCGGCGCCAATGAGGGTGATACGTTCGGTCAACAAATGGTGCCCATGGCAAACATGCTGGCGGACGCCAATGCGATTAGAAACATTACTGCATATATCGCAACCCTGGTGCCAGAGAAGCCCGTGGATACCATTGAGGGGGATCCTCACAAAGGCGCTGCCTATTACAACACTTGCGGTGCCTGTCACGGTGCGAAGGCGCAGGGGAATTATGCTCTGCAGGCTCCGCCTTTAGCCGGGCAAGATGACTGGTATTTGAAACGACAACTGCAAAACTTCCGTCTGGGCTTGCGCGGTGCGCATAAAGGAGACACCTACGGTCACCAGATGGTGCTAATGGCTCGCTCGTTACAAAACGAGCAATCAATTAATGATTTGCTAGCGTACCTGAATACGCTGTAAGTAAACGCGCAAACAGCTTACAGGCTCAAGCAAACGAGGAAGCACAGTATGCAAAACGTGGCAATTGCCGATCAGATAGACGAACTCCACGACCCGCAGACGTTTATTACCAAATACATCTGGAGCCAGGACCACAAAGTCATCGCGATACAGTACGGCCTTACCGCCGTATTTGTGGGTCTAATAGCACTGGCCCTGTCTGGCTTAATGCGCCTGCAGCTGGGCTTTCCCGACACATTTGATTTCATTAATCCCAGTGATTATCTGCAGTTTGTCACCATGCACGGCATGATTATGGTGATCTATCTCCTAACCGCTCTATTACTGGGCGGCTTCGGGAACTACCTGATCCCGCTCATGATCGGCGCCCGCGATATGGTGTTTCCGTTCTTGAACATGTTGAGTTACTGGTTTTACCTTGTGTCGGTCATCGTATTGCTGGCCAGCTTCTTTGTACCCGGAGGTCCCACGGGGGCAGGCTGGACGCTGTATCCGCCGCAAGCAATTTTACCCGGCACCCCAGGTTACGACTGGGGCATTATTTTAATGCTAGTTTCTCTGGCAATATTTATCGTCGCCTTCACCATGGGTGGCCTGAACTATGTCACTACCGTACTGCAGGCACGCACCCACGGCATGACACTGATGCGTATGCCCCTGACAATTTGGGGCATATTCACCGCCACCGTGCTGGGCTTACTGGCTTTTCCAGCACTGTTAGTCAGCGCAATTATGATGATGCTGGATAAAACCCTCGGCACCAGTTTCTTCATGCCAGCGCTAGTGTCTCTGGGGGAGAACCTGGACTACTCCGGTGGTAGCCCGATATTGTTCCAACACCTGTTCTGGTTTTTTGGTCACCCTGAGGTTTACATCGTCGCACTCCCCGCCTTTGGCATGGTATCCGACGTATTGGCGACGCATGCGCGCAAAAACATTTTCGGCTACCGCATGATGGTCTGGGCCATTGTCATCATCGGCGGTCTCAGTTTCTTTGTCTGGGCGCATCATATGTACGTTAGTGGCATGGACCCAGCGTTCGGATTTTTCTTCGCTACCACTACACTGATTATCGCGGTTCCCACTGCCATTAAGGTCTACAACTGGGTGCTTACATTATGGAAGGGCAACATACAGCTCACCGTGCCTATGCTGTTCGCCATCGGCTTTATTTTCACCTTTACACATGGCGGACTCACCGGGCTATTTCTGGGTAATGTGACGATCGACCTGCCCTTATCGGACACGTATTTTGTGGTCGCCCACTTTCATATGGTGATGGGAGTATCTCCCATCATGGTACTGTTCGCTGCCATCTACCACTGGTACCCGCTGTTAACGGGCAAAATGTTCGACGAGCGACTCGGTAAGATCCATTTCTGGTTTACCTTCCTGGGCACCTATGCCATTTACCTGCCCATGCACTATCTCGGTTTCCTCGGGGTGCCACGACGTTATTTCGCGATGGGTAGCATGGACTTCATTCCGGAATCAGCCCAGACTCTGAACCAGAGTATTACAATCTCGGCCCTGATCGTCGGTTTCAGCCAGTTGATCTTCCTCTACAATGTGTTTGTGAGTTTGCGTAACGGCAAACCTGCTGGACACAATCCCTGGGGCGCCACCAGCCTGGAGTGGCAGACACCTGATGTTCCGCCGCACCACGGAAACTGGGGACCTAAATTACCCCAGGTTTACCGCTGGGCCTATGATTACGGTGTCCCCGGCGCAAAAGAGGATTTTATACCTCAGAATCGGCCGGTTACTGATTCCGAGCAGACGGCTGGGGAGCGCGACGCATGAATGTCCTGAGAATGTTGCGCGACAAGCCCTGGCTGCCTGCAACCGAGGCGGCCACCGTGGCGCAGTACGGTGGCCCTGATCCCGTGGCAGCAATGCGAATCATGCTGCGGTTTATTCTCGCCATTGTCGGCGTCATTTTCTTTCTCTTTCTCATTACGTTTCTAGCCCGGTCCCAATACCCTGACTTTCAGGCCCTGGCTGGCGCGCCCTGGCAACCCTTCACCGATCCTTCTCGCCTTTGGTTTAACACCGCCCTTCTGGCCTGCGCCAGTCTTACGATTCAAATGGGGCTGGGCGGAACACGCAACGGTAAATTGAATGTGACCATAGCGGGGATAAGCGCAGCTGTTTTTTTCACCGTCCTATTTCTGATAGCGCAATTTGACCTTTGGCTACACCTGCAATCCATGGGCTTTTACATGAACGGGAACCCGGCAAACAGTTACTTTTACCTATTAACAGCCGTGCATGGACTGCATCTCATTGGTGGGCTATTGGTTTTGTCCAATGTGGTGTTCCGAGTGTGGTATGACAACGACGCCGCCAGTCTGACTGCGCCCTTAAAACTGTGCACCACTTATTGGCATTTTCTTCTTGGGGTCTGGCTGGTGCTGTTCGCAATTCTTACTGCCAGGCCAGAAACCATCAATGCACTAGCTGCCATGTGCGGATTCTGAGAGCCAAGCGATGATTATCGAGACAGATACGAGCACCACCTATACCGATCCAGGCGTCGACGGTATGGTATCCGACTGGTCCGCCGACAGACAGGCCTTTGACTTGCCCTGGGGCAAGTTGATGATGTGGATCTTCCTGCTCAGTGATACGTTTATCTTCAGCGTATTCCTCACCGGTTATATGAATGTGCGGATGTCGCAGACAGCCGTATGGCCAAACCCGAGTGAGGTTTTTGCGCTGGAAGTATTCGGTACTCATATGCCGCTGATCCTGATCGCCATAATGACTTTTGTACTCATCACCAGCAGCGGCACCATGGCGATGGCGGTGAACTACGCTTACAACGGCGACAGACGAAAGACCGCCATCCTCATGGGTGCCACGGCTTTGTTGGGTGCCTCCTTCGTCGGGATGCAGGCCTTCGAGTGGACCAAGCTGATTGAAGAAGGCGTGCGCCCCTGGGGCAACCCGATGGGCGCGGCTCAATTCGGCTCGGCATTCTTTATGATCACCGGCTTTCACGGTTTGCACGTGACGGCGGGCGTAATCTACCTGAGCATCGTTGCGCGCAAGGTTGCGCGGGGCGACTACGAGGAAAAGGGCTACGCCATCGTTGAAATTACCGGACTATACTGGCATTTCGTCGATCTGGTATGGGTATTTATCTTTGCATTCTTCTACCTGTGGTGAGGTAAAATCATGAGTGAAACCAGCGGCCAGCAACATCCCGTCGGAGTGTATCTGAAGGTCTGGATACTACTTTTTGTGCTTAGTACCTTTTCTTACCTGGTCGACTTTTACCATGTCGAAGGTTATTTGCGCTGGACCTTGATTTTAATTTTTATGGCCCTGAAGGCGGGCTTTATCCTTGCGATCTTTATGCATGTAGCCTGGGAACGCCTGGCTCTGAAATATGTGCTGTTCGTTCCCCTGTCGGCCGTCGCTATACTTATTCTTCTGATGGCGATAGAAGGCGACTACACCTTCCTAACACGAGAAACCTTTTTCGACCAATAGACGTTCACCGGATTTAAGTATGTCTCCCCGCACACGGATGCTGGCAGGATTTTTAACGGCCAACATCGCTATTGTTGCGGTGGCAGCGCTTATTCTATTGAACCGGCCCGAACAACCTCCCCAGATTCAAGGCGTACTGCTACCGCAAGCTCGCGAACTGCCGCCATTTAGTTTACTCGACCACCACGACCAGGCATTCACTAATGCGAACCTGAAGGGCCGCTGGCACCTGCTGTCCTATGGATTTACGACCTGCCCTGACATATGCCCTACTACCTTGGCACAACTAACTACTGTGTCCCGTGAGCTGCAAGAGCAGGGCCTCACGGATCTGGAGGTGTTGTTTTACAGCGTTGATCATCGCCGGGACACCGTCGCGCAAATGGCGTCTTATGTGCCTTTCTTCGATCCCAGTTTTGTCGGCCTGACACATCTTGACGATGCCGATAACCCGCACCTACCGTTTGAACAAGGCCTGGGCATTGTTGCGCAACTGGTGCCCATCATCGCACCTGACGTGGACCCAGCTGACAATGAATACGAAGTGAATCATGGCGTCACACTCTTCCTCATCAATCCGGAAGGCGCGCTTCAGGCCATCTTTCAACCGGACAGAGGTCCTCTGGGAACACACACTTTCAACCCAGATACCGTATTGCGCGACTATCTCGCCATCCGCGGCTATCTGGGCTGAAAGCCCCGGGTGGCTGATGAATTGCCAGAGTCACTATCTAAACCTGCGCTCACTTCGTCGACAGGGTCCCTGGTGCCGCGCCTTCTCCCAAAGCCGTCGCGCGCATTTGTAACATTTGCTGCATTCTCTTCATCATGGTGTCGATGGTAAAACTGGCAGTTGCCTGCCGCGGCGGGAATTGGCGAAACGGCATCAGCCACTTCCCTCCTTCTTGCTGCGTAGGTACAAATAGCCACAACTGATCGGCAAAAAAACGTGAATACAAGCCCGAATAGATCGAAGTCTCGTAGGCATCAGTGCGCAAGTTTATAGCTCGAGGAAAGTTGAGTACTTCACGGGGGCCAGCCCAGCCGTCCATTTGTAACGCGAAGTGAATCTTCCAATCATTCCAGCGAATACTATTAAAGTTGTCCTTGTCATCAAAATAGTAAATCATCGCCCGGTCCTTTGCCCGCCAACAAATCGCTCTGGTCGTGGCCATCGATGTAAGCTTTGTAAGTCTTGTATCCAGCTCGGAACCCTTTTTCTAAGTTGGCGTTGATACCCGGCTCACCCGCAGCTGCCAACAAGGTAGACAACCAGTCCTGATGGGAGAAAATAGCGTTTATAATCATGTTCCATCAGGCCATCTGCGTATAAACCATAACCGGACTTGCCCTCCCATTTCGGCGCAAGACGAGTCCATAAATGTATACGGGTGGAGTTAAACCAGAAGAAAAACGGTTTACCCGCTGTGTTCACCCTTTGCATAAAATTCATTGCTGCGTCGGTAAACTCTTGATCTACTGTTTCCATGCGTTTACGAGTGAGGGGACCGGTGTCCTCAATCTTGCCATCGGCATAAAAGTGAATCACATCGCGGGAAGCAAAATGCTTGCGAAACTCGGGGTCCTTGGGGTAGAAGTATGTCTTGGATTCTTCTTCTGCATTCAAGTGGCAGAGACTACCGAAAAACTCGTCGAACCCATGGTTCGTCGGGAGGAATTTGTCCTTGTCGCCCAAATGATTCTTGCCGAATTGTCCGGTAGCGTAGCCAAGAGGCTTGAGCAGCTCTGCGATCGTGGGGTCTTCTGGCTGTAAACCCATCTCTGCCCCCGGCAGGCCCAGCTTCAACAGGCCAGCGCGCAAGGGATGTTGCCCGGCAATAAAAGTTGAAGGCCCGGCGGTACAACTTTGTTCGCCGCAGTAACCGGTAGACAGGGCGCCATCATTGGCAATACGATCGATATTGGGTGTTGATCCTCCCAGCATCCCGCGATGGTAAGCGCTGATGTTTGGCCAACCGATGTCATCGCCTCAGGTACCCAGCATATTGGGCCTATCAGTTTTTGCATGCCCGAGAGCCGCAAGCAGACAGAACAGCGTTACGAGAACGACTTTAGCCAGAATTCGCTCATTCATTAAAACACTCTCCGATAAATTCACTACAATAGACAAGTCGTATGCAGGTTGCGCGACTCGATACCAAGCCCAATGACCGAAGCGGCCAGTCTTAGCTAACTATTCACAACTGTACTGCCCGGATTGAATCTCTGTTATGTTTTAATGTCCAAAGCCTTACCAACAATATTCGAGACGATAATGCGCACCACATCCCGCGGCCTGATGGCCAGCCTGATCATTTCAATACTTACAACCGCCTGTGGCGGCGGGGGCGGCGGGAACTCGCAGGATGCCGCACCCGAGACTCCAATTACCCCCCCTTCGCCGCAGCCGCCGCCCGCACAAACCTTCTCGATATCCGGCACGATAACGGCGTCGAGCAGTCAGGCAGTGGACAGCGATACGAACGATCCCACGCGGCTGGCAGTCAGTAATAATACGGTCGCACAGGCGCAGCTCATCTCCAATCCGATTACCCTCGGTGGATACGTCAACCAGCCCGGCACTGGCGCGACGGGACAATCCCGGGAATCCGGTGACATTGACGACTACTTCCAAGTCGATCTGCTCGCAGGACAACGCGTGACTTTGCTGGTAGGCGATTTCGAACAGGCAGATGCCGACCTTTTTATCTATGACACCCAAGGTAACCTACTGGATTTCTCCATCAATAGCGGGGAGCTTGAGTCACTGCTTATCCCAGAAGATGGCACCTACGTGGTTAATACTTTTGCGTTTAGCGGCGGCACTAATTATATTCTCGCCATCGGCGCGCCAAACTCAACGTTACAGAACCAGGGCGCAGGCTACCCAATCGTGCCCTGGCAGGCGGTGGTGACCTACAAAGAAGAGACGCCACAATCCACCACAGCTTCCAAAAGCGAAAAAATGTCCCGCAACTTCGGCTTGGCGCAACGCGCCGGTGGGCATGGACGGGGGCGCCTCATGGACATACGCCGAGGCCGGGTCAACGCGCAACATGCAGATCCGCGGCTCGCCAGCGCGGCCATGCAAAAATCTCACCATATAAACGACCCCGACCTTCGCGCACGCTGGGAAACGCTTATGACAATCAAGGCTTTGCGAGCCGATCCAGCAGTCCGCTACGCCGACCCTAATTATCAGGTCAAAACCAACGCAACACCCGATGACGAGGCCTATGCATTGCAGTGGCACTATCCACAGATTGGACTGCCCGATGCCTGGGACATAACAACTGGAAGTCCCTCAGTTGTGGTCGCCGTGATTGACACCGGAATACTTCCGAACCACCCAGATCTTGCGGGGCAACTGCTGGACGGCTATGACTTTGTTCGCGACCCCGATAGTGCCGGCGATGGCGATGGCATTGATTCCAATCCTCAGGATCCGGGCGATAACTTCGGGGGTGGAGGTGAGAGCTTCCACGGCACCCATGTGGCCGGCACAGTGGCCGCCCAAGGTAACAACCAGATAGGGGTAGCGGGAACGGCCTATGGGGCCAAGGTTATGCCTTTGCGCGCCCTTGGAGTAGGAGGCGAAGGGACATCCTTCGATGTGGATCAGGCCGTAAGATTTGCCGCCGGCCTTCCCAATGACTCAGGCACGCTGCCAGAACAACGCGCGGATGTTATCAATCTGAGCCTGGGCGGCGGCCCGTTTAGTCAGACCACGCAGGCGCTGTATGACGAGGTGAGAGCGGCCGGTGTAATGGTTGTCGCCGCAGCGGGAAACCAGGCCAGCGCCACTCTGGAATACCCGGCCTCCTATGATGGCGTCATTTCTGTGAGCGCGGTGGATATCCAGCGTCGTCTGGCCAGCTACTCCAATACCGGGGCAGCAATCGACATAGCCGCCCCGGGTGGTGACAATAGTGTGGATATCAATGGCGACGGTTATCCCGATGGCATACTCAGTACCGGCGGCACAAAAACCAGTGGCGGTGATATCAACTATGCCTACTCCTTTTTGAACGGCACCTCTATGGCCGCGCCGCACGTTGCGGGCGTTTTGGCGCTGATGAAGACCGTAAACCCCGACCTCACACCCGCCGATATTGATGCGCTGTTGAGTGACGGCCAACTCAGCGACGACCTAGGTCCCGCAGGCAGGGATGACCAGTTTGGCCACGGAATCATTAATGCCCGGCGCGCGGTACTGGCGGCACTGGAGGCCAGCGGCACATCGCCGGCAGACAGTCCCCGTTTAACCGCCTCTGCCACCACTTTGAACTTCGGAACCAATGGCACCACGTTGGAACTGATATTGAGTAATGCCGGCAGGGGCGCCCTTACGTTGCTCAGCGTCACGGCATCACCGGCCTGGTTGCAGATTGAGTCAGTGGAAGGTGTCGGGCTGGGAACCTACCAAATCAGCGTCGACCGCACCGGCCTCTCCCCGGGAATTTACACTGCAGATATCAATGCAAAATCGAACATCAACGATCTCACCGTTCGTATTCTGATGTCTGTTGGTTACCTGAACGCCGGCGCTGATGTTGGAGTGCTCTACATCCTGCTTTATGACCCAATAAGCGATGAGCCAGTGGCACAATTCGCCAGTAGTGGAAGCGGCAGTGGATACCCCTTCCAGTTCAACGATGTTGCCGCTGGAGAATACGAAGTCGTTGCGGGCAGCGACGCCGACAATGACTTGCTAATCTGTGATGGTGGGGAAGCCTGTGGTGCTTGGCTGACCATTGACCAGCCCATCCGTATTACCTTGGATAACGATATAGCTGACCTGGACTTCCCGGTGGAATTTCTGGTATCCCTGCCCAACCTCAATAGCCAGAGTCAGTCCGAGTCTTCCGCCGGGAAACTGCGAGCAGGGGGCGATGAAGGCCAGCGCAATATAAAAAGACTCAGTGACAACTGAATGGGCGACCTGCAGGCAGGTGAAGGCAGCTTGACGACTGGACTCCGGCCGCGAATAGACCAGGGACCAAGACTGAAAATCGCTGTTAACCGCCCTATAGCTCTGGCCTGCAGCTAGCAATATTCGTGCCGGGGCAGGCAGGATTATCCGGACTATCTGCCGGCAGAAGTGTCGCGTAGCTGTTCTTGTTCTGCCAAGAGATCCGTATGATACTCACTAAGATGACTTGTCGCTCAGCGCTCAATTGCGTGTATAGCTAGATCAGTCTTGTCAATGAGCTGCCGCGCACTCTTCAGCCGAGGCAGCGCCTGGGCAGAAACAGTCGCTGCAGAAACCAATGGGGAACCCAAATGGATTACAGCTCGAATGTACACAGCATAGAATGTCCAAAGTGCGGCCACGGAATGGACGAGATTTCCTACGGCGGCGATTTACTGATTGATCGCTGCACCAACTGCCATGGCATTTGGTTCGACGAGGGCGAGGCAGACCTTCTCAAAAGCAAGTGGATGGGAGAAGCGCTGGACATCGGCAAGGCCAGCACAGGGAAAAAGTGGGACTCGGTCGATGACATCTCCTGTCCCCGCTGCGGCAATGACATGGAGAAGGCCAGTGATCCAGATCAACCGCATATCTGGTACGAGGTCTGCGAGGACCACGGAATGTTTATGGACGCTGGTGAATTTTCCGACCTCAAGAGCGAAACCCCTGCAGACTGGTTCCGCAGCCTGATCAAACGCTCACGCTGAAGTAGGTCACTTCATTCTGGAGTGGCCATCTACTCCGGAGCTGAACTCGAGTGGCGACCGGTTCGCTCGATGGTTTCCGCTTACTTGCCGGTGTGCCTTGCGGAGCTTATGACGACATGCGCAATCCGCAGAGCCTACCAGGTATACCCGATACGTAACTTGTAGGTCTGATCCAGATCATCTACACCCTCCACCGAACCAGAATCGTACTCAAGTAGTATCTCTGCTGCGGCCTCCAGGCTCCACAGGAGAGGGAAGGACAAGCCAAACGTCGTATTTAGGACAACGTCCGATGTGTCCTCGAGGTTCCAAATACCGTTCTGATTAAAATAGAGCCGGGAATCCCCCCCCAGATAATTGCTAGAGGCATCTACGCTCCAATTACCCGCCCAATACTTCTGATCTTTAGCCATAATGTATTCTTCAACGACGTAAGAGAATCCAAGTTCGCCCTGCAATGAGAACACCGGTTCGCTGTACAACTGCCGACCCAGATAGGGGCCAATAAGATAGCGCAGGTCAATATCCCTGAATTCATCCTGTTTGACAGAGGCGAGCAGGCCAACATAATTAGGGTCCTTCAGGAAGAAGTCGTACTTGCCGATTAACTGCCAATTGTCGGCATTTTTTTCGCCATTGGCTCTATCCAACTCGCCATTCCCCTGAACAGTGTAGCGATCCTGTTTACTGCGCCATACAGATTCGATCTTGTAATCAAGTTCGTCCGAATCCGTGTTCCCGCGTTGCCTGGCCAAAGCGATATTGGCGAGTCCGGTCCAGCGATAACCCTGCCCCAACTCCCAGGGCTCTGGATTGAGTACCATTAAATCCTGCAGGGGGTAGGACTGATCCGCGTCAGGCAACAGCACCTGCCCCTGGGCTATCTGTAGCGAATTATCCTGCACCACTGACTCGTCCACTTTCAGCACTACCACCCGCTCGTTGGTGTCAACGGACGTCACCTGGTCCATGTCCACACTGAGTGTTCCAGCAAACTCCGTTTCCAGCGTGAGTACACCATCTCTGATCGTCCTGACCGATCCGATCAGGCGCGAGCCGTTCTTCAACACTATCTCGTCCACCATAGGAGCTTCCGGCTCGGCCTTGGCTGAAAGCGCGCCAACCATTGTAAAAACCCCGATCAGCACCTTTGCCGTAAGTGCTCTGTGCAGCAACATCAATGTCATCTTTTCTTTCTCATCTATTTACCCGGAACGCCCGAGCTTGCCGGCCCCAATGATAAATAAAACACGCCAAAGAACCTAGCACGGCATCAGCGAATAATCCCCAAAACACCGACTTGCAAAGCGGGGGCCTTCTAGCCAACTGAAAATAAAGTCCAGATCAGCGCAGGGATGGCGCAGAATGAACCTAGGCTGCTAGACTGGCTCCTTATGTTTCGAGGTAAAAACCGTGAGTGAATTTGACTACGACCTATTCGTAATTGGCGCCGGATCCGGTGGCGTTCGGGCGGCCCGAATGGCTGCCGGTTTTGGTGCTCGGGTCGCGATAGCAGAAGATCGCTATTTGGGTGGCACCTGCGTCAATGTCGGCTGCGTACCCAAAAAACTCTATGTCTATGCCGCCCAGTATGGCAAAGGCTTTGAAGATGCTCGCGGTTTTGGTTGGGATAGCCATCTGCCCCCATTCAACTGGTCGACCCTGCGAGATAATAAGAAAATCGAAATCGCTCGCCTTAACACCATATATGACAAGCTCCTGGAAGGCGCCGGGGCACAACTGTTCACCGGACGCGCGGCTATCGTTGATGCACACACCGTTGCGGTGGGGCAACAGCTCTATACTGCCGAAAAGATACTCATAGCAACCGGCGGCTGGCCACATATCCCGGAATTTTCTGGTAGCGAGCACGCCGTCAGCTCCAATGAAATATTCGATCTGGACACATTTCCCGAGCGCCTGGTCATTGTCGGCGGCGGTTACATCGCTGTGGAATTTGCCGGTATTTTTAACGGCCTGGGAGCAAAAACAACGCAGCTTTATCGAGGGCCTCTGTTTTTGCGCGGCTTCGATGAGGACATACGCAGGCACGCCGCCAAGGAAATCAGCAACAGCGGGGTCGATCTGCGCTTTAAGAACAACGTACAGGCCATCAGCCCTGTGGGCAGCGCGCTGGAGGTAACGCTGACAGATGGCAGTAGGCTGCAAGCGGACGCCGTACTTTACGCCACTGGACGCAAGCCGCACCTGACCGGCCTGGGCCTGGAAAATGTAGGCGTTGGGATCAGCGCACAGGGCACAATCGAAGTCGATTCTCAATACCGCACTTCAGAACCCAGTATTTTTGCCCTGGGAGATGTGATCGGTGGAATGGAACTGACCCCAGTAGCATTGGCTGAAGGCATGGCCTTCGCCCGCCACAACTTCGGCGAACAGGAGAATGTCGTTGATTACGAGTTCATTCCCACCGCCGTATTCTGCCAGCCCAACATCGGCACTGTGGGCTTTACCGAGGAGGAAGCACGGGCTAAATTCGAAAATATCCAGCTGTTCAAATCCAGCTTTCGCCCAATGAAACATACGCTCAGTGGTCGCAATGAAAAAAGTTTCATGAAGATGATTGTGGAGACCGCAACGGATCGCGTTGTCGGCGTACACATGCTGGGCCCGGATGCGGGAGAAGTCATACAGGGCATCGCCATCGCCCTGCGCGCCGGCGCGACCAAAGCGGTGTTTGACACGACTATTGGCATTCACCCCACTACAGCCGAGGAATTTGTCACCATGCGCGAGCCCTGGACAGGCAACTAGCCATGGAACTCGACTTGCTCAATGCAGTCGCGCTGGTCGCCTTGGGCATTATCGCAGGATTTCTCAATGTAATGGCCGGCGGGGGCTCCCTACTGACGGTACCCGTTATGGTGTTCATGGGCATTCCGGGCCCTGTGGCAAATGGCACCAATCGCATCGCCATCCTGGCACAGAACCTGACAGCCATGGCAACCTTTGCCCGCAGCGGTTTCAAGGATTTTCGGCTCAGCCTGAGTCTGGCCGCATGCGCCATTCCAGGGGCGGTGGCCGGCGCTTTTGTCGGCGTCGAACTCGATGGCATCTGGTTCAACCGCGCACTAGCAGTGATCATGGTGGGCGTCCTATTGATCATGCATTTTGACCGAGGTGCAACTACTCACTCCGAAAGCGATCAGCCCTCATCCAGGCAACTAGTCATAGGTCATCTGCTGATGGTGGGAGTGGGGTTCTGGGGTGGATTTATCCAGCTAGGGGTGGGTTTTATCATCATGCCCATTCTGAATCGCGTCATGGGTTTCGACCTTGTTCGAACCAACATGCACAAGGTTTTCATTGTTGCCGTCTACACAATGGCAGCTTTAGCGGTATATGCATCCCAAATTGAATTGCTGTGGATAGTGGGTATAGCACTGGCCGTGGGCTATTCGGTGGGCGGATATCTTGGCGCTCACTTTACCATCAGAAAAGGTGAGCGCCTGGTTCGTCTAGTGCTAAACCTTGTGCTTGTGGCCTTTATCATTAAGTTATTATTCAACTTCTAGACACCACGGTAACTGCTATACCATAGGCATCTCCTGCCGCCGTCCGAACAGCGACAAACAGCCCTATGATTGAAGTGCAATCTCTGACACGTCACTTCGGCAAAACTGTAGCCGTGGAAGACGTGTCTTTCACTATCGGCGACAACGAAGTGGTAGGACTGCTCGGACACAATGGTGCTGGTAAAACCACCATCATGAAAATGCTGAGCGGCTACCTTGAGCCCTCGGACGGGAGCATCAACATTAACGGAGTGGACCTGGCCCGGAACGCTCAAGCCGTGCAGCAAACACTTGGTTACCTGCCAGAAAATTTGCCGGTGTACCCACAAATGATAGTTGCCGATTACCTGGATTACATTGCCACTCTAAAAGGCATTACCGCATCCCAGCGACCAGGCGAGATAAGAGGCGCACTGGCAGCCACCGACCTGACAGAACGTGCACTGGATACAATCTCTGTCCTGTCCCGAGGTTTTCGGCAACGGGTTGGAGTCGCGCAGGCGCTATTGGGCAACCCACGGTTATTAATCCTTGATGAGCCCACAAACGGCCTCGATCCCAATCAGACAGAGCATATGCGCCGACTAATCAGGCGACTGGCGCGCCGAACAACCATTATTCTCTCTACACACATCCTGCAGGAAGTTGAGGCCCTATGTGATCGGGTATTGATGCTGCGCAACGGACAGCTGGCGCTGAATCAGAGTCTGAGTGATCTCCACAAAAGTAAAATATTGCTGTTGCATACCAACCACACCGAGCAACCGCTAGCGCCCTACTTGAATCAACTTCCGCAAGTGGTATTTGTAAACAGCGGTGCTACCGACGACGGGAACCTGCAGTTCGACATACATCTGCACGCCAATACCGAGCTGGAAACTGCCGCGAACAATATTGCCCAGTGTGTGATTAAGGCAGGCGCGAAACTGTATCAACTAAAAGCCTCCACAGCCGACCTCGACAGTATTTTTCGGGAGGTGTATCGCGATGGCGACTAATTCGGTCGCAAGGCGCGTCTCGCAGAAAGAAGTGCGCCTGTTTTTTTCATCGCAGGTCGCCTGGTTATTCCTTGCGTGCTTCGCAGTCGTCACTGGATTCTTGTTTTTTTGGGTTGAGTCTTTCTTCGCGCGAAACATTGCGGATATTCGCCCCCTGTTTGAGTGGATGCCCGTTCTGCTGATATTTCTCTGTGCCGCCCTGAGCATGAACATGTGGAGTGAAGAACGGCGTACAGGCACGCTTGAATACATACTGACTCAGCCGGTCGACTTGTGGCAATTTGTCATCGGTAAGTTTCGGGCCTGTTTTACCTTGTTGCTCCTGGCGCTAATCAGTACATTGCCACTTCCCATTACAGTTGCCCTGATTGCAAATTTGGATTGGGGTCCAGTAATAGGTGGGTATCTGGCAGCGGCGCTGGTTGGAGCCACTTATCTGTCTATAGGCCTGTTCGTGTCAGCGCGCACAGACAACCCCATCGTCAGCCTGATCGGCACCGTAGCGCTATGCACGGTACTGTATCTACTGGGCAGCACCACCCTAACAGGGTTCTTTGACGACAGAACTGGCGAGATCCTGCGACTAATAGGCAGCGGGGCTCGGTTTGAAAGTGTCTCTCGCGGCATAATCGATCTTCGCGACCTGTTCTACTATTGCAGCCTGGTCACCGCTTTCCTGGCGCTCAATATCTATGTTTTGGAAAAAGAACGGTGGGCGAAAACACGCCATTCCGACAGGCACCGGCACTGGCGCAGTGGAACACTGCTGCTGCTGGCGAATATGGTGCTGGCGAATATTTGGTTAAACCAAACAAGCCCCCTGCGCCTGGATATAACAGAGAGTAAGCTCTATACCATTTCCCAACCGACCCTCGATTTTATTAACGCGCTGCAGGAACCACTGCTAATTCGCGGCTACTTCAGCGAGAAAACTCATCCGTTGCTGGCGCCACTGGTTCCTCAGTTGCGTGATCTACTAAAAGAATATGAACTAGCGGGACAAGGAAAGATTCAGGTTGAATTCGTTGATCCTGCAAATGACCCTGAGAGCGAGCAAGAAGCCAATGAACGTTACGGAATATCCGCGACGCCCTTCCAGATTGCCGATCGGCACGAATCTTCGCTTGTTAACGCTTATTTTAATGTCCTGGTGCGATACGGCAGCGAACATGAATCCCTGGGTTTTTCTGAGCTCATTGAAGTCCGAAGTGTGGCCAATACCCCGCCGGAGGCGTTACTACGAAACCCCGAGTACGATGTCACTCACGCGATCAAAAAGGTGCTGTTTGATTACAGGGCCGGTGGCAATCTTTTTGATGGCATCGACGAGCCGATTGAATTTATTGGCTATGTTTCCGCCGATTCTCTGCTTCCGCAGCAATTGCAGCATTACAAACAAGCCATCGAGCCCCAACTGGCTTTGGCAGCGCGCCATTCCAAGGGGAAATTCAGCGTGCGGTTCATTGAGCCGGAATCGTATGACGGCGTGATCGCAGGAAATTTAGCCGACCAGTGGGGCTTCAAACCGATGGTTACCTCCCCCGGTGATCACCAAAAATTCTATTTCTACATGACCCTGGCGAGTACACAGCAGGTGGTTCAAATTCCCACTGGGGCGTTTAATCCCGCTGATTTTCGATTGTCACTGGACGCAGGCCTGAAACGCTTCGCTCGTGGCTTTACCAAAGTTGTTGCTTTGTCAGTTCCCAAGGTCGATTCAACGATGGCTCAGTACAAGCTAGGCGGCCCTACTTTTGACAATCTAAAGAAAGCGATCGGGCGCGACTACAGCATTGATCTGGAAGACCTGTCCGACGGGAATGTTAATGCGAAAGCGGATATCCTGGCGGTAGTCGCACCCGAGAAACTGGATAAGAAATCTGTTTTCGCTATCGACCAGTTCCTGATGCGGGGCGGAACGGTCATCTTGGTTACCTCGCCCTACACGGCAGAAATTAGCGACGGCGAGCTCCGGTTACAAAATTGGGATAGCGGCTTGCAGCCATGGCTCGCACACATGGGAATCCAGATTGAAAAAGCGCTTGTGCTGGATAAACAGAACGCAAAGTTTGCCGCCCCCACCTCACGCCGGGCGGGGGACTACGAATTCCGAGATGTGCAGCTGATCGATTACCCGTATTTCCTGGACCTGAGGCCACCGCAACTTGCACCAGATCATCCGGTAACCGAAAATCTGCCACAGGTAACAATGGCGTGGGCGTCGCCCATACTCACCACTCCAAACGATAAACGGCAAATCAGCGTATTGCTCCGGAGCTCGACTGCCTCCTGGCTAAGCGATAGCACGAATATTACGTCGCGTATAAACGGCCAAGGCCGAGACAATTTCCCCCCGTCGCCAGAAAAGGATAAGGCCGACAACGCGGCCAATTTAGGACTGATCGTAAAGGGACAGTTCGATTCATTTTTCACGATTCGCAGTCACCCACTCAATGTGCTGCCAAGAGATGCTGGCACCGAGTCATCGAGAGGTCCCGCTGTTAACGCCCTGTTGACCCGCTCGTCTGAGTCAGCTCAATTAGTACTCTATGCCTCCAATGATTTCCTCGATGATCAGATTCTGCAGAACCTGGTGGCCACTACCGGAACACAGTACCTGGGGCCGGTGGAATTGTTTATGAACACGCTTGACTGGGCTCTACAGGACGATCAATTGTTGACGATTCGATCGCGCGCTCATTTCAATCGCACACTCCCACCTATGGAACGTCAGGCACAGGTGCTCATCGAATACTTTAACTACGGTCTCTCGGCAGTGTGGTTACTCCTCGTAGCGTCAGGCACCTGGCTAACAGCCGTATTGCGGCGGCGCCGTTTTGTTCGAGACTTGTCACTGTGAATCGCATCGTCACCGCCCTGCTAGTGGTCCTGCTAATACAGTGCGGCATTACCGCCGTTGTATTCTGGCCACAACCCAAGCTGGCTCAGATAACTGCGGCTCCAGCATTGGCTCCTTTTAACAGCAATGCCGTAAACGAAATCCGAATCGCGGACAAGTATGACAACCAGGCCATTTTAGTGAAGTCTAGCGGGCGGTGGCTGCTTCCAGCAATGGAAAATCTACCGGCGGATGCAGCCAAAGTTGATGCATTGCTAGAGGGCATCATCAATCAGCCGGCCGACTCGCCCATCGGCGTCTCTGCCGCGGCCCGACAACGCTTTCAGGTCGTGGACTATCATTTCCAAAAACGTCTCAGCTTTTTCTCCGACGGTAGCGAGCTGGGCTCGATCTTTCTTGGAAACTCTCCAGGGTTTCGCAAAGTGCACGCACGCAATCAGAGCCAAGACGCAATTTATGGTATTACTTTCAATGCCTTCGACGCACCCGGTTTTGACGATGCCTGGCTTGACCCCAGGTTACTGCAGCTGCGCTCTTTGCTGAGAATAGACGCCGATCTATACAGTGTCAGCTTCGAAAATGGAACCTGGCTGTCTGGTATTGGTCGTACTCCCGATCAGCAAGAGTTGGAGTCTCTTGTTGGTGCATTTCGATCCCTCATGATTGAAGGAGTGGCCGATCAGGGCATGCAGCGCGATCTGTCGGTTACAGAAGCTGACCTCAGATTCACCATTGAGAGCCTCGCCGGCACGGTGACTCTCGAGTTGTTCTCGACGGAGGACCAGCACTTTATCCATAGCAGCGAGTTCGCGCAGTTCTTTAAAATTAGCACCTACGATTTTGAGCAACTCGCGGGCATAGACTT
>PKCY01000312.1 GCA_002862985.1 Haliea sp. | reverse complement strand
CGCTGCGTGCGCGCCAGGCCGATTCAGAGAATTATCGATTGTGGGAGGTGGCGGGAACCTCGCATACGGATCTATATACGACGCTCACAGGGACAAACGATAGGGGTGACGATCCCGCATTTGCTGATATAAAAGAGCAAAAAGAGGCCCGTCCGCCTTTTATATTTTGCGCAATCCCGGTAAATGATGGACAGATACATTACGTAGCCAACGCCGCCATAGCGGCTCTGGATCACTGGATTAGAACGGGCGAGGCCGCATCTTTCGCGCCTCGGATGGAATTGAGTGAAGATGGAACCGAGTTTGTTCTCGACAGTTTTGGTAATGCGCAGGGTGGTGTTCGTACACCCTCTCTTGAGGCTCCGGTTGCAGTTTTGCGTGGAGGAGGGCAGCCCCCGGCCGACCCTTTTTGCGGTCTTTTAGGCACCACCGAGCTCTTCGACGATGCCCAGTTGGCAGTACTTTACCCCGACAAGCAGGCGTATATCGACGCAATGGATAGGACCAGCGATGAGGCCGTCGCAGCCGGTTTTCTATTGCTTGCAGATGCGGAGCTTATCAAGACAAGGGCACGTACTTCCGATGTTGCAGGTCCACCAACACAATAGTGACCGGTGAGCGGCTACGGAAGTCAGTCCACAGCTGGGATCAGTTGGAGCTGAGGGCCAGATAGAAAAAGTACATGCAGATACCGTAGCTGCCAAGAAAAATCAGCGAACGCAGTTTATCGATGTTGGCAATATAGATCGGGACATAAGCGATGCGCAGGGCAACCAGGATCATAACCGGTGTGCTAATACTGCGCAGGTCCACCCCACCAATAAACAACGCCAGTATTGCGGCACTAAATACCGCCAGAGCTTCCCAGCTATTACCCTGTGCAGCTACAGCACGCGCGCCCGCGCCCGATAGTTGCTGCGATTGAATACGCGGCTCTTTGTTGTCGACGCTACCTAATTGCTGCTGGCGATAGTAGCCGCCAACCCACGCACAGACGATGGGAAGAATACATAGAATCAGTAGGCTGGCAATAATTGTGTTCATTGTTTTTGTTCTCCGTTTTCTTGATTAAAATAATATTGTGGTTTGCGCGTCTAGCTGAATGGCACTCATCTGATAGCTCAACTCAGTACTATTCGGTTCTAACTAAAAAAGTATCAGTCGCCCTGCCGTTTTTCTGGTGGTGTCGACAGCATTTCCTTCAATAGCAATGGGCGGTCGGTAATGATGCCATTGTCTTCAGGCGGGTAGATGTCCATTTCAAGTAAGCCAACAGCATACTTGCTCGGCGTATTCTCCGGGAAGTCCTTGACGTTGCCATTATGCATAATGTTATCACTGTAACCGCGTTGGAGCAGAACGTGTTCTTATAATATGTGTCATAGGATACCGGATTAATTGCGCACGTGTGCAGCGTCTATGTATCTGGCTACCAGCGCAGGGTCCTGCATAGGGATAAAGTGATTCATTTTCGGCAGATAAACCTCCTGACAATTCGGTAGAGCACCCGCCAGCTCCGGCCACGTGGGCGAGCTGCTCAGGTTTGTCAGCGACCGGTTGCCTGGCGGTGCTCGTAACAATGTAACCGGCGCTGAGATATCGGAAAGCTCGCTCAGCACCACTTCATTGCCCCGCTGCTGCAGATAGATACTCGCCTCGTTAAGAGGGTCGCAGGCGAGTTCGCGAAGTTGTTCTCCCTCGGCCGGAAGAAGTGCGTAATCGCAGTAATCGCGCAATACGGATGGCTGCCAGGTGCTAAACGGTTCGCGGTCCACAAATCGATCGAACATTTCGTTGGCATCTTGCCAGCTATTCTTGCGTCGACTGACCGGGTGATTCTTGCTACCAAAATCTTCAGGCAATTCCTGAAACTGGGCGTAGCGTTCGGCGGACATGATGACAGGGTCTATGAGGACAAGATGTTTAAAGCGTTTTGATTCATGCGCAGCCGCCCTTGCGATCAAGTAGCCGCCGATGGAATGTCCAACGCCTACCAGATTAGTCAGGTTCAGGCGGCCAATGAGTGTGCGAATATCGGTCGTAAGAATGCCCCAGTCCACAATTCCGAGGTTGCCGCTGGCGCCATGGAAACGAAGATCAACCGCGTAAATATGGCAGTTTGGCAGGCAGTTGATCACTTGATTCCAGCAGCGACTGTGAAAGCCTGTGGCGTGAAGCATTAAAATGGGGTCGCCGGGGCCTGCCCATTCTGTGACGGACAGTTCAATGTCTCCGATATCTATTCGGAATTCGTTTGGCGAGTCACGCATGTCCGTTGAAATTGTTCGCGTCTAGAAAAGTCACGCCATTGTACTTCAGGGAAAGGCGTGGAGCGAACTTGTGGGAAGATCGGTAGCGGCCCAGTTGGGAGAATTAAGGCTGCCCAAGCTGAACTTCTGCCCGGTGCTTCTCCTTTGCCATAAGGTTGGTGACCATGCTGTCTGTAGTCTCGCGTATCTCCTCAAGCCACGGCTGCTCCAGCGCATCTGACTGCGGCGCCGCTGGTTCAACGACCAGCGTCTCTAATGCAATCTTGTTTACCGGGGGTGTACCGAAACATGTGATGACACCTTTCTCAGCAATCGATTTGCAATTGGTAGCTGAGGTGCCCGCCAGGCAATATAGCAGTGGCAGGGCGGGTAACCACCACAGTGGGCTTGAGAGGCTCACTAGAGGCAGCATACAGCATACCCTCGTATTGCTGAGGACCTTGTCGATAGATGCTAAGGTATATAGACACGAACGGTTCGATTGTGTGGTTCAGAGTCTGGCCTGCAGCAGAAGCTCCAGTCGGCTATCAGGCAATAGTACGCTGCGTTCGAAGCGAAAGCAGTCCAGCGTCTCTTTTAGCTGCCTCTGACTGTGGGGCGCGTAGCCTGGCAATGCCATCGCCCGATTCCCTGGGCGGATTGAATCCATTTGGCTGATGCCGTAGAGATGGTTGCACTGCGGCGCGTTGACGTTGTGCACCGAGAACGCATGAGCCAGGGTGTCAGGCCTAAGGTGAGGTCGTAACACAGCGAGGAATGCCTGGATGGCTTGGCCAGTGAGGAAGTTGAACACATCCCAGAACAGGCAAATATCGAATTCAAGTCCCGCTGGAATCGACAAGAGTTCCTCGAACTGTTGTTGCAGCGAAGGAGTATCTTCGGATGCAAGGATGGGTAACTCTGAGAAAAGATCAATAAAGTGCAGCCTGCAGCGGTAATTCGCAAAGAAATCTAACGTTTCGGATAACGCCGGCCCGACGTGTAAAACAGTCAGGCGCTGCTCTTCCTCGATGTGCTCGAAGAGAGAGGGCATTAACTTGGACGTTTGTATCGCGGGTTTATCCAAATGCAGTATTCATAGTGCTCCAGCCGCTGCCCCGGCGGGGAGCGTGCTGCTGGCAATGCGCTATTTCCGTTAGCCGCTTTTAAGATCGAGTGCGGGTGTTTTGATATCAGGGGCGGGTGAGTTAGCGGGCTGTCTACTTGACAGCGGGGCTGCACCTGAGGCCGCGGCGCTCGGGTCCATGTCAATGCTGCCCTTGAAGTTGGCACCATCTTCCAGTGTCACCCTGGGTGCCACGATATTGCCGCGGACATTGCCCGATTTGGAAATCACCACATTTTCACTAGCCGAGACGTCTCCGGTGACCTCGCCGTCGATTTTGACATGCTTGGCATGGATATCGGCGCACACCTGGCCGGATTCTCCAACCGACACCTGATTACCAGCCAAGTTGATCGTACCCTCGACGCGGCCCTGAATGTGCAGGTCTTCTTCACCGGATACTTCGCCTTTAATGATGATGCTGGGTCCTATCATTGCGACACTCCTCGCGGTTGCAGGGGTATTGGGAACAGGGTGGGATTGGTGCGTATCTGGTGCTTTTGCCGGCGTTGCCGCAGGCTTGTTTTTGGCTCGATCGAACATTTTAATCGTCACCGTTTTATGACGTGGGCGGACCATGCTATCAGCCCGATGAGGGAACCGCCAGTATCAACTGGAGGAAAGATGAATTACTGGATTGACCCAACCTGGCTAATAAGATTACAGAGTGATTGCCGGGATTGTCGCGATAGTGCAAGCTGCTTGGATGACTGACTTCAGCGTATTCTGGGCTCTGCATATTACAGCGCAGGCATTCTTTATCGTGCTCATTCTACTGCGCCCGCACCGTGAGCCTGCTTCCCGCATAGCCTGGGTGGCGGTGGTAGCTGCGATTCCCGTTGTTGGTGTACTGGGTTATTTACTCCTAGGGGAGACCAATATCGGGCGTCGCAACCTGAAAGCGATGCACAATGCAGTGCAGCTACTGCCGGACGTTGATATTGACTCCGATTCTTCCCCTCAATCTGCAGTGCCCATCCCTGCCCGGCATGAACATTTGTTCAGGGTCGGCAGTTCGATTAGCCACTTTCAGCCACTGGGCGGCAATATCGCTGAGCTAATGGCAGATTCCAACGCCACTATCGACAATATGGTCGCAGACATTGATGCGGCAAAGAATCAGGTCAATCTGCTGTTCTATATCTGGCTTGCCGACACCAACGGCCACAAGATCGCCGACGCGCTCATGCGGGCGGCTGCGCGCGGTGTCACCTGTCGCGCTATGGTAGATGGGCTCGGTTCGCGTCTGCTGTTGAGGTCGAAAATGTGGCGGGAAATGAAAAAAGCAGGAGTGAAAACCGCCGTTGCGCTGAGATTGGGCAATCCCCTGTTGCGACCCTTGCGCGGACGCGTTGATTTGCGCAACCATCGCAAGATACTAGTGATCGATTCACATATTACTTACTGCGGCAGTCAGAACTGCGCTGATCCGGAGTTTCTCGTCAAGGCAAAATTTGCACCGTGGGTCGATGCGAATATACGTTTGGACGGACCCATAGCGCGTCAGAACCAGATGCTGTTTGCCAGTGATTGGATGACCTATACTGACGAAAAATTGGATATCGAGGCGTGGGCTGCTCCGGCTGCTGATGGCACGGTGGTTGCCCAGGTGATCGCCAGCGGTCCTACCATGCGTCATTCCGCCATGTCTGAGATGTTTGAGTCGTTAATATTTAGCGCACGCAATGAATTAGTCATATCCACGCCCTACTACGTACCCAACGAATCCATGCAATCAGCCCTGTGCGCAGCGGCATTTCGGGGTGTACGGACCACTTTGATTCTCCCCGCTAACAACGACTCCAGAGAAGTTGCCGCTGCGAGCCGCAGCTATTATTGGGGACTGTTAGAAGCGGGGGTAGAAATTCGCGAGTATGTGGGTGGCTTGCTGCACAGTAAAACGCTCACATTGGATGGCGAAATCACGCTGATCGGTTCAGCCAACCTGGATAGGCGCAGCTTCGATTTGAATTTTGAGAATAATATATTAGTTTATGATGCGCAATTGACGCGCAGCGTGCGTGAGCGACAGCAGTCGTATATTGATAGTGCATCCATTGTTTCTCACGAAGCCGTTGCCAATTGGTCGCTCAGAAAACGGCTTTGGAACAATATAATGGCT
Source organism: Haliea sp. (assembly GCA_002862985.1). Taxonomy (GTDB): domain Bacteria; phylum Pseudomonadota; class Gammaproteobacteria; order Pseudomonadales; family Halieaceae; genus Marimicrobium. The sequence goes on along the minus strand of PKCY01000312.1, from coordinate 15,449 downwards.
ATGTTGGGTCCGGTGCTTTAGAGCGGATATAAAGTATTCGAAAAAAAACAGACAGGCGTTGTGTTTTCGAAGATGAAATAGATGCGCTGAAGTGTCAAATCCAAAATAGTTTGGGGGACCGCCTGCGGCGATGGGTAGCTTGCCCTCTGCATGGGCGTCCCTCCAGGGCGTGTACCGTCAAGCTGTTTTAGTTTTGATGTCAGTCTGGTCATTTAACTCAGAACCATTTGGGTCATACAGTTGATTTTCAGAAAGATTCAAACTAGCTTAAAGAACGTAAAGCCAACTTGAATGTATTGAGGATCAGATCATGCTGAAAAGAATAGTTGTTTGTTGGATGATAGCTTTAGTAGCAGGTTGCGCCACGAGTAAACCTAATTTGCCCGCCGAATCTGACGGGCTGCGCCTGATGCCAGATACCAAGCTTGCCACTATATACATGAAGCCAGGAGCAGATTTGAGCCAGTATGACAAAATAGCGTTGCTGGATACCTATGTCGCTTTTGCCAAAAACTGGGAGCGCAATTATAACGAGGAAGCCACCTTTGAAGATCGGGTCAGCGATAAGGATATGCAAAAAATTCGGCAGAGGGTCGCCAGTGAATTCAATCGTGAGATGACCAAAGTACTGACTAAAGATGGCCGCGAGATGGTGTCGAAAGGGGGCACCGGTGTTCTCATCTTGCGCCCTGCAATCATCAACTTGCGAGTCACTGCCCCAGACCTGATGACAGCCGGTATGGAGCAAACGTATGTGGCTAGTGCTGGCAGCATGACCCTGTTCATGGAATTACTGGATGGCAAGACAGGGGCCTTGATTGCAAAAGTGATTGATACTGAAGCCGCAGATAACACGGGCATGATGCAGGTTGCCGATTCGGTGACTAACATGGCTGATTTCGACCGGGTTGTCAGACGGTGGGCCGGAATTTTGAATTCGCATCTCGCTAAAATCACAACCAAATAGCGCGATTTGAAAGATTTGATTAGGTAGAACGGCGGGCGGTGAGAAAGAGGATTCACTCTCTCGCCGCGGGCAGTGAAGTCCCTCAAGCATGTCAACGGCCACGCCCTCAGTATTGTATTTGATACAATCGCGTTAAATAGTAATTTGGAGAGAGTGCAGTTGAGCGATGCGATTCGAATACACGACCTGGCCCGGCCGGAGTTGAGTGAGGCGCAACGCGGCGCATTAGCGTATGGAGATAGGCTCCGTATTGAGTTGAGCCGCGACAGTATCCTGCAAGAGGCGCGGGAGGCCACGGGTCTGGACGACTTCGGCCCCACGGACTTCCACGAGCGACTGGATCTACTTTGCGACGAGTGGGGCAGTGACAGCGATCTGGTCAACCTCGGGCGACTGTCCCTACGCAATAAGTTGGTGCAGCATGCCCGCAGTCGGCTGCTGATACAGGACGTTCTCACTCGGCATCCTGAAATTCATGCAGTAGAAATCAAGGCTCCGATCATCGTGGCGGGCCTGCCACGGTCCGGTACGACGCATCTACTTAATCTAATGGCCGCCGACTCAAGGTTGCGGGCACTGCCATTGTGGGAGTCCTACGAGCCCGTTCCTTTGCCTGGCGAAGCGCCATTGGATTCTGGTTTTGACCCGCGCTATCAGCGGTGTGAAGACACTTGGCAGATGATGCAGGCACTGTCGCCTTTGTTAGCCGCCATGCACCCCATGAACCCGGACCATATTCACGAAGAGCTGGAGTTGATGGGCCCGGATTTCGCGTCCTACAACTATGAGTGGCTAAGTGTCTCACCGCGCTGGCGTGATCATTACTATGCCACCGACCAGACGCCGCACTATGAATACATGAAAACAGTACTGAAGATTCTAACCTGGCAGGATGGCGATACCAGCGGTGTCTCTACACGCTGGGTATTGAAATGCCCGCAGCACCTGGAGCAATTACCGGTTTTGCAGTCTGTATTTGCGGATGCCACATTTGCCGTTACCCATCGTGATCCGGTGTCGGTGGTCCAGTCAGCGGCAACCATGCTAGCCTATGGGCAGCGAATCAGCCGCAAGCAAGTTGATGTTCGAGGTTTGATTCAGTATTGGACAGACCGTGTTGTGCATCTGCTGCAAGCTTGCGTTCTAGACCGCGCCTCATTGCCGGACGAGCGCAGCATTGACGTTCCTTTCCAAGAATTTATGGCGGACGACCTGGCGATGGTTGCGCGGATATATGCTAAAGCTGATCTACCAATGACTGCTCAGTCCAGCGCAGAACTTCAAGCCTTCATCGACGAGCATCCGCGCGGCAAGCACGGCAGCATTGTGTACAACCTGCGTGAGGATTTTGGCGTCGAGCCCAGTGCGCTGCGTGCTCGCTTTGATTTCTATTTCGACCGTTTCCCTGTGGCAGTGGAAGTGGAATAACGGTCTCGGGGAATTGTATGAGAGAACCTATTTATAAGTCCCGTCCGGTTGAGCCAAATCCGGCGCATTTCGGCGGTGAGCGCATTAATGATTTTATTGTGCTGTCGGAGGCCTTTTCCAACAGCTATCTACTGCAGACACCGGAAGGGGATATCCAGCTCAATGCAGGAATGGGTATTGAGGCGCCGGTGATCAAGCGCAACTTCGATGAGTTCTCCAGCACGCCTTTGCGGTACTTAATTCTGACGCAGGGGCATGTGGATCATGTGGGTGGTGTTGCCTATTTCCGAGAGCAAAATCCGGGCTTACAAGTAATTGCCCAGGCGGGCAACCCGGCGCATCAGGACTACGATGGGCGTCTGGCCACCTTTCGGGGCAACCGCTCTGCCTTTGCTTTTACTGAAAAGTTTGCTGCTGCCTTTGAGCATTACGGTGCGCAAGGTCTCACTGATTTTCCTGCCCAGGATATGCCTGTCCCAGACATACTGGTGGGCACCAACCACAGTTTTACCTTGGGCGGCCTTGATGTGCAATTAATTGCAGTGCCTGGTGCGGAGACCAATGATTCAGTGGTGGTCTGGCTGCCGCAGCACAAAATATGTTTGACCGGAAATTTGTTCGGCTGCCCCTTCGGGCATTTCCCTAACCTGGTGACGATTCGCGGTGACCGCTACCGCGATGCGCTTACGGTGGCGGCCGCTGTGCAAACGGTGATGGATCTCGGTGCAGAAACTATCCTCTACGGTCATCACGGCCCAGTGGTGGGTAAGGCGTTGATCAAAACAGAATTGACAGCTCTGCGCGATGCCATTCTCTATGTGCACGATGAGACTGTAAAAGGAATGAACGCGGGGCTGGATGTTCACACGCTGATGGCCAGGATCCAGTTGCCGGCGGAACTCGAAGTAGGGCAGGGTTATGGCAAAGTCTCCTGGAGCGTGCGCGCGATATGGGAAAATTATGCCGGTTGGTTTAAGCACGCCTCGACAACGGAGTTGTACGCGCAGCCGCAAAGCGTTGTGCACCAGGATCTAATCGAGCTGGCTGGTGGCCCTGAGGCTATAGTGCGCAGAGCACAACAAAAGCTTGCCGATCACAAACCAGTAGAGGCTCTGCATTTATTGGATATTGTCATGGCCGAACACCGCACCGCGCCGGGTGCCTTGGCGACAGCTAGCGCCGCTCATGAAAGCTTGCTGGATGCCAGTGAGAACTTCTGGTTGTCTTGCTGGCTAAAAAACCAGATTAAAGAACTTCAGATCAATGAGGTTTGACGCGGTCCCTGACGTGTCAGCTCGGGGCTGAAGTCGGAAGATAATCTTTGGTCAATTCTTCTGAAACCTGCCACAGTTTCGCGGCCATCGCGTCGTCGTACAGATAACGCATGTCGACGTCATCGACGTTGCAATCGGAGAAATAGAAGCCGCGCACGTCAACAAGTTCAGGGCTGGTAGCCACATAGCAGGTTGTGGCCGCGCCCTCTTCAATGCTTTTAAAGAATACCCAGCCAAGGTACTTTGCACCCCACTGTTGCCATTGGGGCAGGTTAGTCATCAGATTGGTTTGGATAATACCGGGGTGGACGCTGTTGGCGGTGGCGTTGGTGTGGGAAATCTGTGCGGCGAGTTCTCGCGCACACAGTGCGTTGGCGAGCTTTGAAACACCGTAAGCATTCCAGGGGTCATAGTGCTGGCTGCCGTCCAGGTTATCGAACTCGATACCGTTTTCGGCGCTACGATAGGCTCTGGAACTGAGAAGTGTAAATCGCCCCTGGGGAGCAGCCAGAACCGATTCGCGCAGTTGATTGATCAGGATGAAGTGTCCCAGGTGATTTACCGCGAATTGCTTTTCTATCCCATTTACGAGCTCCAGCTCCGGGAGAGCCATGATGCCGGCGTTGGTAATGAGACCATCCAAGGGTATGTTCATCGCGCGGATCGCGTCGGCGCAGCGAACAATGGATTCCCACTCGGCGAGGTCCAGGAACAGCGGTGTCGTCTCCCCTTCGATGCTGGAACAGGCCTGTTCAGCCTTTTTCTGTGTGCGGGCGATACCGATAATGTGCGCGCCCCGCAGCGCAAGTACACGCATGGTTTCATAGCCAAGTCCCGAGTTGGCCCCGGTGATGGCAATGGTCAAACCACTGAGATCTAGTCCTGCCGTTACTTCTTCGGCTGTGGAGTTACTATTAAAGGGACTGCGTTCCGGTTGCCTACTAATAATTTGCGCCAATACGCTCGCCGGCAGCGCACTCAGAATGCTCAGTGTTGCCATATGCCCAAGAACCTGGCGGCGGCTGAGTTGCTGCTTGTTTGGCATGTTAAGGCTCTCATGATTGCGATTGAAGCGAATCGACGCTGGGTTTGGCACAGAAGCGACGTATTTTGTGGCGACAGTTTAAATCAAACTGCATGGTCTACACAGTGAAGGATTTCGCCATAGTTTTGTGAGGATTACAGCGAATTTGCCCGATTACAGTAGTATGGCCCCGCGGATACGTTTTTCCGACCACTCTGGTACACTGCCGCCCCCTCGGAACTACCTCAGGCAGACTGCAACGTGAGCAATCGATCCTTCGCAACGGTGAATCTGCCGCCTGCCCAGCTCGCCAACCTCGAGCGCCTGGGTTACCTGGAAATGACGCCTATACAGGCGGAGGCTATGCCACATGTTTTGGCAGGAGAGGACTTGATTGGTGAGGCAAAAACGGGGAGCGGTAAAACGGCCGCATTCGCGCTGCCGTTACTTACTCGGCTAAACCCCAGAGATTTTGGCACGCAGGCACTCATCTTGTGCCCTACGCGGGAACTGGCATCGCAGGTAGCCAGCGAAATCCGGCGTTTGGCAAGTTATCAACCCAATGTCAAGGTCGTTACGCTGTGTGGCGGCCAGTCGATAGGCCCCCAGATCGGTTCGCTTGAGCACGGCGCGCATGTGATAGTGGGAACGCCCGGTCGCATCAAGGATCATCTGCGCAAGGAGACTTTGTCTCTCGCACGCGTGAAGACGTTGGTGTTGGATGAGGCTGACCGGATGCTCGATATGGGGTTTATTGACGATATCGAGGCCATCGTTGACACAACGCCAGCCAGCCGGCAGACCTTGCTGTTTTCTGCCACGTTTCCAGAGAATATTCGGCGCTTGAGCAGTCGATTTCAACGCACACCCCGTCAGATCGTGGTCGAGTCACGCCACGATGAGCAGCAGATTGAGGAGCGGTTTTTTGTTTGTCCGAAGGACAAACGTTTCGATTCGCTGGTTAAGCTGCTGGCGCATTTTCAACCAGCCTCCGCGGTCGTGTTTTGTAATACCAAGCAGTTGGTGAATGAGGTGTGTCAGTTTCTCAACCGGAAAGGTATTCATGCGGCAGCTTTGCATGGCGACATGGAACAGCGCGACCGCGATCAGGTGCTAATTCAGTTTCGGCAATTGAGTTGCAGTATTCTCGTCGCTACCGATGTTGCTGCCAGAGGTCTGGATATTGAGGAACTGCCCGCGGTCGTGAATTTTGAGTTACCGCGCAACGCCCAAGTGTATGTGCACCGTATCGGTCGTACCGGGCGTGCCGGGAACAAGGGTATGGCAATGAGTCTGTTTACTGATTCCCAGCGCTTCAAACTGCAGGGCATCGGCGAATACCTGCATCGGGAGTTAGTGTTTGAGTCGGTGGAGGCCATACCAGAGGCAAAGAAATATTCTCATCAGCCTGCTTTCGTGACCCTGTGTATTTCCGGTGGACGCAAGGAAAAGGTTAGGCCCGGTGATATTCTGGGCGCGCTCACTGGAGAAGCTGGCATAGCGGGTTCGTCGGTCGGCAAGATAACGGTGACGGATCACTCGGCCTATGTAGCGATAACGCGTGAGGAGGCGGATAAAGCCCTTGGACGCCTGCTCAATGGCAAGATAAAGGGGCGCAAGTTCAAGGTGCGATTGCTTGAGTGACTGTCTTGGAAAAGCATCGGCCGGCGCGACCGGAATTACGCCGCATAGGAGTCAAATCAACTATTTTACACTGGGACCCTCTGAGACCATGGAAGCCCGAAGGGAGCCTGCAGAGGCGTATTTACGGCGTGTTCCGGCAAGTTGTGCTTGATTTGGCACCGATCTACCAGCGTCAGCCGGTGCTAAATGCTCGAAATGGATTATTACCGCTGGCCACACTCGACCTGGGGCCCCGAAATCACTAAAGTACTCCCGCTGAAACCAAACCCCCTTTTTGCACTAATCAAACCACTAACACCTCAGGAATATGCCGTTGATCTCTACCGCCAACATCACTATGCAGTTTGCCGCCAAACCCCTGTTTGAAAACATTTCGGTCAAATTTGGCGAGGGTAATTGCTATGGCCTGATCGGCGCAAATGGCTGTGGTAAGTCCACATTTATGAAAATCCTGGACGGTAGCCTGGTGCCTACCGCCGGTAATGTTTCTATCGCTCCCAATGCGAGAGTGGGCAAGTTGAGCCAGGATCAGTTTGCTTTCGAGCAGTATTCGGTCGTGGACACAGTGATGATGGGGCATGAGGAACTGTGGGCGATTAAACAGGAACGCGATCGCATCTACGGCCTGGCAGAAATGTCAGAAGAGGATGGAATGAAGGTTGCGGAGCTGGAAGTACAGTTCGCCGAAATGGATGGGTATAGTGCGGAGAGTCGCGCGGGTGAAATTCTAATGGGAGCCGGCATCGACCTGGTCTTGCATGAAGGCCTCATGAGTCAGGTGGCACCGGGCTGGAAATTGCGCGTACTGCTCGCCCAAGCGTTGTTCTCCGATCCTGACATACTGTTGCTGGACGAGCCCACTAACAACCTCGACATCGACACGATTCGCTGGCTAGAAGCAATTCTCAACGAGCGCAAATGTACGATGATCATCATTTCCCACGACCGGCATTTCCTCAATGCCGTCTGCACGCATATGGCCGACATTGATTACGGAGAATTGAGGGTTTATCCAGGTACTTACGATGACTTCATGACCGCGTCCACTGCAGCGCGCGAACGCCAACAATCCCAGAATGCCAAGAAGAGCGCAGAAATCGCCGACCTGCAGCAGTTCGTCAGCCGTTTTTCGGCGAATGCATCCAAGGCCAAGCAGGCAACGTCGCGTGCGAAGCGTATCGAAAAGATCAAGCTGGAAGATATCAAGCCATCGAGTCGCGTTAGCCCCTACATACGCTTTAAGCAGGAAAAGAAACTGCACCGGCAGGCGGTGGTGCTGGAAAAGTTGGGGCATGGCTTTGATGAAGGACCCCTGTTTGAAAACGGCAGCCTGATTTTGGAGGCCGGTGCCCGCGTAGCGGTAATCGGTGACAACGGTGTTGGTAAAACGACGCTTCTGCGCTGCTTGATCGATGAAATTGTGCCGAATTCCGGGGTTATTAAATGGGCTGAAAGCGCCACGCTCGGTTACTGCCCGCAGGACACCACCGGCGATTTTGATAGCGACCTTAATTTGTTTGACTGGATGAGTCAGTGGCGCAAACCCAGTCATGATGACCAGATCGTGCGCGCTACACTGGGGCGCCTGCTGTTTTCGTCTGGCGATTTTATAAAGCAGGTGCGCGTCTGTTCCGGCGGTGAGAAAAATCGTCTTATGTTCGGCAAATTGATGATGATGGACACGAACGTGTTATTGCTGGATGAGCCGACCAATCATCTGGACATGGAGTGTATTGAGTCCTTGAACCTGGCGTTGGAACACTATGACGGCACCTTGATTTTTGTAAGCCACGATCGCGAGTTTGTCTCATCCCTTGCGACGCGCATCCTGGATGTCAGAGGGGGTGAGTTGGTTGACTTTCAGGGCACTTACGAGGAATACCTTTCTAGCCAGTTGGTGGCAGAAGGGTTGGCTAACGCATCCTGAGTGATTTTACTCTTCCGGACCTCCTCGTATACTTACAGAGTACGCTGCTTGGCGTCAGGCCTGGCGAAATTATGCAAGAGAGAACCATAGAAAACGCTGGTGCCATCGAGTCGGCGTCAGATCGAGGCTGGCTTGTCGAGATACGCTGTCAATAAGTCCCTGTAGGTCGCTTCGGCCATCCATAGTCTTGGACAGTCCCGTCAAACTACCCTTGATCTAACACCTTTATGCAGTAGATGCGCCCAAGGCAGTGTCGTTCAAAACACCTCAATCGAGAAGTTCTGGTTGCTCCGCAATAATCACATCGTATAACGGCTGAAAACTGAACCAGCCAGCCAACGGATTACCGACAGTTTCGCGCGTCAATAGCGCTATTTCGTGATCTATTAGTTTCGGCGTTCCCGCTGCATCCGCCATTAATTGCGCCTGACAACTGCGTTCCATGGTGATAAACCACCAGGCTGCCGCTTCGATCGTGCCTCCTACAGTTAACAGGCCATGGTTTTGCAAAATTGCCGCTTTGCGATCCCCCAGTGCCGCAGCGATGCGCTCACCCTCGCTGTTATCCAGCACCACGCCACGGAAATCATCGAACACGACATGATCGTCATAAAATGCGCAGCTGTCTTGTGTTAAGGGGTCCATCAATTTGCCCAGCGTAGAGAATGCCCGGCCATAGACTGAATGCGAGTGGGCTGCGGCGTTCACATTGGGGTTGGCCATATGGATGTTCGAATGGATGGTAAACGCTGCTCCGTTGAGCAAGCCGTTCCCTTCCACTACTTCGCCTGTGTGGCTGACCAGCAGTAATTCCGATACCGTCATCTGCTTGAACGATCTGCCCATGGGGTTGACCCAGAAGTGGTCGAGCCGTTCCGGGTCGCGTACCGTGATATGTCCGGCTACGCCTTCATCAAAACCAAACTTGCCAAACAGGCGCAGGGATGCGGCCAGTTTTTTTTTGCGGTCCTGGCGTAATTCCTCCACACTTTGCGGTTGTGGGGCAAAGCTGTTTGAATCGGTCATATTCATGACGGCACTGTTGACTGACTCGGTCATGGGGGCATCCTCAGATTTGGCTGTACAGGTCAATTGGGAAGTTTACACTTTTTCGGTGACATATCGAGCCCTACTTAGTTGGGCTCAGTGGTTTGACGGCAGGGTAGCCAGACGCTGTAGAGCAAGGCCCAGACCCTGCGCACGTCAGGCACCAGGGGTGGAAATATGGTGTCTGTTCAGGAGTGAACTCTAAAAGGCTTTTTTGATCCGGCAAGCACCTGCTTTACAGGTGCTCCTTATGGAATTCAATGTGTTCGCCGATAAACGAGGCGATAAAAAAGTAACTGTGGTCGTAGCCTGCCTGCATTCGAATATTCATCGGATAATTAGCATCAGCGCTGGCCTGTTCCAGTAGTTCGGTCTTCAGTTGCTCCGCAAGGAAGTCATCAGCACCGCCCTGGTCAACCAGCAGTGGCAGGTGTTTTTCGCAACTACGCACCAGTTCGGCGGTGTCGTACTCCTTCCATGCTTGGCGGTCGTTTCCAATATAATTGCCCAGTGCTTTCTGACCCCACGGGCAGTTGGTGGGTGAGCATATAGGAGAGAACGCCGAGACAGAGCGGTAGCGGTCGGAGTTTTTCAGTGCAATCGTCAGGGCGCCATGACCGCCCATGGAGTGCCCGAATATACCGGCGCGATCGCTAGCCAGCGGTAACGTCTGACCGACGACTTCTGGTAGTTCGTTCACCACGTAGTCATACATTTGGTAGTGACTGGACCACGGGGCCTGCACTGCATTTACGTAAAATCCGGCACCAAGACCAAAGTCATAGGCGGCCTCTGCGTCGTCTGGCACACCCTCTCCTCGCGGACTGGTGTCGGGGGCGACAATGGCAATACCATGACTGGCTGCATGCTGCTGCGCGCCTGCCTTGTGCACGAAATTCTCATCGGTGCAGGTTAGACCGGAAAGCCAGTAGAGAACGGGCACGGGCCCTTGCTCGGCGGCTGGCGGCAAATACACCGAGAAATTCATACTGCAATCAAGCGCCGCAGAGTTGTGAGAAAAGCGCAGTTGCCGTCCGCCGAAGGACTTGTTCTCGGCTATTTTTTCCACGGGTTGTCTCCGTCCTAGTACAACACGACAGAGCGGATACTTTCGCCCTTGTGCATCAGGTCAAAGGCTTTGTTGATATCCTGCAGTGGCATGGTGTGAGTGATCAGGTCATCAATTTGAATTTTTCCCTCCATGTACCAGTCGACGATTCTGGGAACATCGGTCCGCCCGCGCGCGCCACCGAAGGCCGTGCCACGCCATGAACGTCCGGTGACCAGCTGGAAAGGCCGGGTCGAGATTTCCTGGCCGGCGCCGGCCACGCCGACGATACAACTTTGGCCCCAGCCTTTGTGGCAGCATTCCAGCGCCTGGCGCATCACGTTGACATTGCCGATGCATTCAAAGCTGTAGTCTACTCCACCGCCGGTCATATCTACAATATGATCAACCAGGTTGTCTACTTCGGAAGGATTTACAAAATCGGTCATGCCGAATTTTTTCGCCAATGCAACTTTTGAGGGGTTGAGATCTATGCCGATGATCCGCGTAGCACCGACCATCTTGGCGCCCTGGATAACATTGAGGCCAATCCCGCCAAGCCCGAAGACGGCGACAGTTGAACCCGGCTCTACTTGCATGGTGAACGCAACAGCCCCAATGCCGGTGGTTACGCCGCAGCCGATATAGCAAATTTTGTCAAACGGCGCATCCTCGCGCACCTTGGCCAGAGAAATTTCCGGCAGTACGGTGTGATTGGCGAAAGTGGAACAGCCCATGTAGTGCAGAATCGGCTTGCCGTCCAGGGAGAAGCGGCTGGTGCCGTCAGGCATAACGCCCTGACCCTGAGTCGAGCGAACGGCCTGGCACAAATTGGTTTTGGGGTTCAGGCAGTACTCGCATACCCGGCACTCGGCCGTATAGAGCGGAATTACATGGTCGCCGGGCTTGAGTGAAGTGACGCCGGGGCCGATCTCCATCACCACACCCGCACCTTCATGTCCGAGTATGGCGGGGAATGCTCCTTCGGGATCGTCCCCTGATAATGTGAAGGCGTCGGTGTGGCAAACGCCAGTGGCCTTCATTTCCACCAGGACTTCGCCAGCCTTAGGACCCTCGAGATCGACCTCCGCAATTTCTAGGGGTTTGCCCGCTTCAAATGCAATTGCCGCGCGTGTTTTCATAGTGTATTCCTGTAACTGGGTTCACAGATCAGAGGGGCTTCAGTTTATATAGTTGCGGGTCAGAGATAAACATTCGGATCGGACAGTCCGATGCACACACTTATGCGGACCACCGCTCCAGACAGAGTGCTAACCATTGTCTGAGCGCCGCACTGTGGAATTTTTCCCGATGGGTAATCAGATACCATTCCCGACGAAAGTCGCGCTCAGGGACCGCCAGCGGTACCAGCGAGCCGCGCCTGAAAGCTTCCTCCAGACATATCCTGGACAGGCAACCCACCCCGAGGCCTGCTTCTACAGCACGTTTAATAGCCTCGGTGTGTTGCAGTTCCATGGCGATATGCAAATCTGAAAGAATGCCATGCATGGCGCGATCGAAAGTCTGGCGTGTGCCGGATCCGGATTCGCGAACAATCCAAGGCAGTGCTAGCAGATCCTCGTCCGTGAGGGCATCGGATTGTGCAAGGGGGTGATGTGGGTCGGCGAAGACCACTAATTCGTCAGGGCGCCAGTGAATGCTGTCCAGGTCACGGTGGTGAAACTCTCCCTCGATGAGGCCCATGTCCAGTTCAAATCCGGCCACCTGCTCGGCAATCGTTTCGGTATTGGCAACGCTCAAAACGATATCGGCCTGAGGGTTTTGTTGGCGGTAGTCGGCGATCATGTTAACTGCAATATAGTTGCCGATAGTGAGCGTCGCTCCTATTTGCAGGCGTCCGATAATGCCCTGATCCGCCAGAGCGTGTTCGAAGGCCGTTGCCTGTTCAAGCAGCTTTTCCGCATCAGGTCTTATTTGTTGGCCAAGTTCGCTTAGTTGCAGCCGTTTACCTATGCGGTCAAACAGCTGTACGCCGAATTGTCCCTCCAGTTCCTTCAGTGATCCACTGGCGGCTGACTGCGACATATTCAGAGCGGTTGCCGCCCGTGTCACATTTTCGTAATGAGCCGTCGCGAGGAAAACCTCCAGCTGACGCAGGCTGTAGCGCACGGATGAACTCCTATATCTATAAAATCGATATATAATATTGAGTATAACTGTTTTACAGGTATAACAACAGTCTTTAATCTCTCTCCATCAGCATTAATCGCAAAGGGTTAGTTATATGGCACAGATACTTAGAGAAGAAGTGACCAGTGTTCATCACTGGACGGATCGCCTGTTCAGTTTCAAGACGACACGGAATCCCGGTTTTCGGTTTGAGAATGGGCATTTCACCATGATTGGCCTGGAGCAGGAGGGCAAGCCTTTGATGCGCGCCTATAGCATGGCGAGTGCGAATTACGAGGACGAGCTGGAGTTTTTCAGCATCAAGGTACCGGATGGGCCGTTGACGTCTAAACTGCAATCGATTGTTGTTGGCGATGAATTGTTAGTGAACAGCAAGGCCACCGGCACACTGGTACAAGATAGTTTGCTACCGGGTAAGCATCTTTACCTTATTGCCACGGGTACTGGCTTGGCACCCTTTCTCAGTATCATTCGCGATCCGGAAATCTATGAACGTTACGATAAAGTGATTCTGACGCATGGCTGCCGTTTTGCCGAAGAATTGGCCTACCGGGAATTAATCACCGAGCACTTGCCTCAGCATGAATACCTTGGTGATGTGGTGCGCGAGAAGCTCATTTACTATCCCACCGTGACGCGGGAAAAATTTGATAACAACGGTAGGCTGACGGATTTATTGCGCATCGGCAAATTGACGGCTGATGCTGGATTGCCGCCGATCAGCGCGGAGTCTGATCGCTTTATGATTTGTGGCAGTCCCAGTATGTTGAAAGACATCTGTCCTCTACTGGAAAGCCGTGGTCTTAGGGAGGCACGGCACGGTAAAGCGGCGCACTATGTGATCGAGCGGGCGTTTGTGGAAAGCTGAGCCGATCCGTTTGTATCGGCCACTGCAGACAAGATCCTATTCAAACTTCCGAGCTTCAGCGGGATGATCGGAGTTGTTAATAGAGTGCGAGTCTGAGGCCGGTTTTCGAAGCTCGCACTACCTGATTTAGATAATAGTAGCCCGTGTTCATTAGGCCCCGGGGGGGTGGGTGTTTGTCATAGAGAAAAGCGATCACAGCACAGAACAGTCTGTAGGGACGGTCACAACCGCGCCTGAGCCAACTACTGTAACCAGTCAATAACTCGCATTTGCAAATAATCGTAGAATGGGTTGGCGCGCAGCCGTAACAAAAAGTCTCCGGGTATTGTCAGCACCCCACGCTCACCCTGCATTGCTTGCATTCCAAGAAATATTTCTCCGCTAATTTCCGGCCGCGTCTGACCATAAAGCGGATCATCTGCTGGGAAGGGCAGCGCTACATGTGACAGCGAAAAAACACCTGGGGGCCACCGGTTGTCCAGAGGTTCTATCTGTGAAGGACCCGCGGCAAAGGCCGGCTTAGAATAACTTGTTACAGACTGGCTGCTGGCCTGCGAATTTGCGACCAGAGTCACTCCAAAGGGAAGTTTTTTATCGGCAATCAGTCGTTTTGTGAAAGGCCCGGGGTCATTCTTTAGCAATAGTGTATTTGCAGCAAAGCGATTGATATCAAACACGACCAGCTCATGCCTCCGCGGTGTGAGCCTCAAAAGCAATCGGTCTACTAGAGCGTCATTGGACACTGTTGCATCCACAGTCGACTTCAATGCAAGAATGGGTGGCAAAGGTGAATCGTCGTCGTTGCGGGAGGCGATGCGGCGTGCAACCGATTGCGTCAATTGGTAGACCTGCTCGGCGGCATTGGTGGTAAATGAATTGTACTTGTAAGGATCGAACTCTGGCTCTACCCCAATCCATGCAAGCTGATTCAAGCCTGGAAGTAATGACAGTCGACGGCTCCACTTTGCCAGTGCCGCAGCTGGGCTGACGCCGATGGCAGGGGAAATCAGAACCAGAGTCGCAGGAGCGGGAAGAGCTGCATCGAATTCAGACCTTAAAGTGTAGTCCAGCGCCAGTGCAGCCCCGGTCGAATAACCGATGATATGAATGGGTTTCCCCGGCAGCTCTTTTGCCAAATGGGTCGCGCCCAGATTCACGACTGTTGCCATGTCTTGCCACTGAAGATTAAGCAGCCCCGACGGTATGGTGCCATGTCCGGGCATGCGCAACCCGACAACCTGGAACCCGCGTTGCTGTAGAGTCTCGCCCAGTGCGCGCAGGCTGTAGGGGGAGTCAGACATTCCATGTAACAGGAGCACGCCACCGGTACTTGAATCTCCCTGCAATTCAAAACTGCGATTCCAGTTGGGTTGCCGTTTCCTTGGATCTGCAAGGCTGCCCGTACTATAGCGTTCCAGCATCTGCTGGGGTCCTGTCGCGGACTCGGCGTAGATGCGCAGATCCATTTCGTCGAACACGGTGTCTTCCAGCGAAAGATAGTCTTCGAAACTGGAAATCTCGGCGGCGTTTTCCCCACTGTACTCGCTCTCTAGTATTTCCGTATGCCAGGGCCTCAGATTGGTATTGTCGCAGGCAGACAGGCAGAGCAAAAGGCTAGAGATAAGCAGCCGTTTTTTTTCTGGAACCAGCAAGTTCTCCATCATCATTCGATTGTTTTTCCTGTGGCCAATATCGCAATATATGTCTATTTCTGCTTTTATCCAAGCAGACAAAATCTGCCGGGATGTCATTCGCAAAGTTCGGATTGTATAGCGATTTTGGATGAGATATTGTGTTGGTGCCTGTAGTACACTCACATGTCGATTCGAGTTTATGTCAATATGGAGTGATCCAAATGCAACATGCTATCCGTGGAATCCTCGCAGGGGTTTGTCTCGTACTGCTGCTCGGTGCTTGTACCAATGCCGCTGAAGTTCCCTCCACCCCGACTGTAAGCACTCGATTTAATCACAGTTACGATTTTTCTGGCGTCCATAAAATTGCTATCCAACCGATCAGTAGAACGGCGGTTTCCACGATTCAAATAACGGATGCACAGATTAGCAGGATT